>JAIENH010000522.1 GCA_019751475.1 Cyclobacteriaceae bacterium | reverse complement strand
TACGCACCGTATGGATACAGTAGAGGATGTGTGTACGGAACTAGTGCTGGTAGATAAAGCAAAAGTTGTATTGCAGCAAGGGTATCCCCTGGCTGTGCAGTTTATCGAAGCCTCCATTCAAAATGGTATTAACTCTGATGACCCTCAAAAATGGAGAAATGCCGTGCGCGGCTACGAGCAAATCAACAACCTCAACACACAGATAAAAACATCGCTGGGCGCGATGAAAATCATTTCCAAACCGGAGACGCGGTTTAATGAACTAGCTGAGGCAAAAAAGAAAGCCGCAGAAGAGAGTTACACCGATGGCATTAACGCCATGATGAAAAACACCCGCGAAGATTCGAAAGCAGCTTATTTCAATTTCAAAGCTGCCAATGATTTTGAGCCTGGTTATCGCGAATCCATTGAGATGATGAACCAAGCAGAGTTCAACGCCACCCTTCGCGTGGCCTATGAAGGTGTTAACGCATCGCGCATCAACTATAACGGCCTGGAGCCGATTGTCAATTCGCTGCAACGACAATTTCTCTCGTTCAAACCAATTACACAAAAAGACACCGTACCTCCTCATCAATATTTGAAGTTAGTATTCAACGGCTACCGGCAAGGCTCATCCAACGTGAGCAACAGCAGCGAGAACATTGAGCGTGATGTAAAAGTTGGCGAAAAGAAAGGCGCTGATGGCAAAACACAAGACGTGATGGAAAAAGTAAAAGCCAAGATCACGTACTTCCACAAAACCAAAGGCGGCACCAGCGAGGCAACGATCACCATCACGGATGCCAGCAACAATGCTGTATTGCAAAACAGAAATGTGCAGGGCAATTTTATGTGGGAATACGACTGGGCTACCTTCACAGGCGACCAGCGTGCCCTAAGCACCAATCAGCTCAACCTCTGCAAACGAAGAGAAATTTCACCCGATGAGCAGGACATTTTCAACCGGGCCATTCAAAACCTGGAGGCCAATGTGAAAGGAAACTTGCAGTCGTTTTATAGTAAGTACTAGACCAATGAATTTGTCAAGAGTATTAAGGCGTCAGTCACCTTAGGGGTGTCAAGACGCCTTGGGCTCAAAAGTTTTGTCGGGCACATTACATTTAGCTGACTTCATCCAAACCATTTGCCCGCTTCGTAGGTTATAGTACTACAATTCCTATGAAGACATTATTGCTGATTTTTTGTGGAGTGCTGATAGGGCATCAAAATGTGAATTCAACTAACATGACAACCATAGAAAGTCAAAAAGCCACCTTTGGCGGGGGCTGCTTCTGGTGTACCGAGGCGGTCTTCTTAAGCGTAAAAGGTGTGAGCAAAGTAGAATCGGGCTACTCCGGGGGCAAGGTGAAAAATCCAACCTACAAAGAAGTCTGCTCTGGGTTAACCGGCCATGCCGAGGTTATCCAGGTAACATTTGACCCGGCTGTAGTTTCATATGAAGCGCTGCTGGAAATATTCTGGAATACCCACGACCCCACCACTCTTAATCGCCAGGGTGCGGACGAAGGCACGCAATATCGGTCGGTGGTGTTCTATCATAATGAAGAGCAGAAAAAGACCGCAGAAGCCTACAAGGCACAACTGGAGGCATCGGGTGTTTTTAAACATCAGATTGTGACTGAAATCAGTCCGCTGGCCAACTTCTACGTGGCCGAAGATTACCATCAAAACTATTTTGCGCTCAACCCCGGACAAGGCTATTGCCAATACGTGGTAAGGCCCAAAGTAGAGAAGTTTAAAAAGCAATTCGCGTCACGGTTGAAATAAGTTAGGGGTTGATTCGTTTTGTTGAGTTGCTTATTTGTTACATGAACGGTTTATAAGAAAAAATCAGGGAGTTTTTTATCAAACACGAAACCCGGGCTCGTTTAATTCGTTAGACTGCCCAAGAGTAGAGCAATCTCTCATAGGTTTAGGTTTAGGTACAAAAACACCCTGGCAGGCGGCCGGGGTTTTTTGTTTACTCCCCGCTGGATAAAGAAAAATCATTTGACCCAAACTTACTATGCGTAAAAAAATTGCCTTTCTCTTTTCAACAGCTTTTGTAAGCATGGCACTCCTATCCTGTGGCCAGGAAAAAACAAGTGCCTCTACCACCAAAACATATATGAACAAGACCGATGCCGAATGGAAGAAGGAACTCACACCTCTTCAATATGAAGTGCTGCGCAAAAAAGGTACAGAGCGGGCGTTTACAGGGGAGTATTGGGACAACCACAAAAAGGGCACTTACTATTGTGCAGGCTGTCATCTGGCGTTGTTTGATTCAGAAACAAAATTTGAATCAGGCACAGGATGGCCAAGCTTCTGGAAGCCAATACAACCCACTGCCGTGGCCGTTGGCACAGACAATAGCTATGGCATGGTGCGAGATGAAGTAACGTGCAGCCGATGTGGTGGTCATCTTGGTCATGTGTTTGACGATGGCCCCAAGCCTACAGGTCTGCGCTACTGCATGAACTCTGTGTCATTGAAGTTTGAGCCGGCAACAGACGTAAAAAAGTAACGCCTGCTAACATGGTATGTGTCTACACAATCCATGATTATTGAATAAAGGATTTCAAATTGCATAAACATTCTCTGTGGTCCCTGTGACCTCCGTGGTTAAAATTTAAAACCACTGGGAGCACAGAGTTCACTGAGAAAATTCACTACCTCACAGCACAATTGGAAATAGACCTCAACAAAGTCAATCACAGTCGTGAACGACTTTTTTAGTACCTTCGAATCAAAACATTTCTACTATGTGCAGACTCATGGCCTACAAAGGCACACCCATTATAATTGATAACCTTCTTTATAAACCCAAGAACTCCCTCATCAATCAAAGTCTCCACGCGCGGGAGATTGAAGAGCCGCTAAACGGTGACGGCTTTGGCATTGGTTGGTATGTGCCCGAAGTAAACAACGAGCCCATCACATTTGTGTCGGTCAATCCTGCCTGGAGCAATCGCAACCTGCGCAACCTGGCCCCAAAAGTAAAAACAGAATGCATGGTGGCCCACGTGCGCGCGGCCAGCGTAGGCGAAGTATCAGAATCCAATTGCCACCCGTTTCAATACAAAGACATTCTCATGGCACACAATGGCGGCATCGAGAATTTTGGTTTGGTGAAACGCAAGTTGCGCGAACCTCTCTCGGATGAATTATACAATTGGATAAAGGGACAAACAGACTCTGAGCACATCTTCGCGTATTTTCTCAACTACCTATTCAAGAATTATAAAACTATTAACACCGATGCGGTAGCCGATTCATTTGAGCACACTTTCAGTTTCGTAAACAAACTGATGGCCGATGCGGGCATTACGGAACCGGCCTACCTGAACATGGTGGCTACCAACGGTCGTTTCATAGTCGCCACTCGATGGACGAGCGATCCAAAAGAAGAACCGCTGACGATGTACCACTCCGAAGGCAACCGCTACGTGGTAGAAGATGGCGTGACGCGCCTGGAAGCTCCGGCCGACAATGATCAGGCCGTGCTGGTGGTATCAGAAAAACTGACGGACGGCCCTGAGTGGACGCTGATTCCAAAAAATAATCTGGTGATGGTAGAGCAGTCGCTGAATGTGCGGGTACGGCCCATCAAAACCTGAACAAAATTTTTCATTGCAAAATCCTTTTCGTTCTTTGCAACGAAAGCGATTGAATGTTATGCAGGATGTAATCATCGTGGGGGGTGGTATTGTAGGCTTGGCTACGGCCCTCCAACTTCAAAAGTCAAATCCATCATTGAAGATTCTTCTGATAGAAAAAGAATCAATGCTGGCGCGTCACCAGACAGGCAACAACAGCGGTGTGATTCACTCGGGCATCTACTACAAGCCGGGCAGCCTGAAGGCCACCAATTGCATCCGCGGCTATCATCTTCTCATCGATTTTTGCCGTGAGCAGAACATCCCTTTCGACCTTTGCGGGAAAATCATCGTGGCCACGGAAGAAAAAGAAAAGCCACTTCTCAACACACTGTATGAGCGGGGTAATCAAAACGGTCTTGCTGGTCTGAAGCGATTGAAGCAAGCAGAACTGCGCGAATATGAACCATATGTGAATGGGCTTGAAGGCATCTTTGTGCCGCAGACAGGCATAGTTGATTATAAAGTAGTAGCAGAAAAATATGGAGAAGTGTTACGGGCGAATGGTGCTTCCATACACCTGAATGAAAAAGTTAACTCCATTCGCGAAAGCGAAGTGATCACTGATAAAGGAAATTATTCCGCCCGGCTTGTCATCAATTGTGCCGGCTTGTATTCCGACAAGGTGGCGACCATGACCGTACTCAACCTGAACGTCAAGATTATTCCCTTCCGGGGAGAATATTACAAACTCAAGAAAGAGAAAGAATACCTCGTCAAAAATCTGATCTACCCTGTTCCTGATCCAAACTTTCCGTTTCTCGGAGTCCACTTCACACGTATGGCAAAAGGTGGTGTGGAGGCTGGGCCCAATGCGGTGCTTGCGTTTAGAAGAGAAGGCTATAAAAAATCTGATATCAGTTTGTCTGAGTTGACTGAGTCGTTGTTGTGGCCAGGCTTTCAAAAAGTGGCAAAGAAATATTGGCGCACAGGACTGGGAGAAATGTACCGGTCGTTTTCAAAGACGGCCTTCACAAAAGCGTTGCAAAAACTCATTCCTGAAATTCAAGAAGGTGATTTAGTAGAAGGTGGTGCGGGAGTGCGCGCACAAGCCTGCGACCGCGAGGGAGGCTTGGTAGATGACTTTATGATATTGGAAGCCAAGAATGCAATTAATGTATGCAATGCACCCTCACCGGCAGCCACCTCTTCGCTGGCAATTGGTGAAACGGTAGCAGCGTTGGCGATGAAGCGATTGTAACTATTACGCCAAGCTATTGATAATGAGTGCATAGCCAAAATGCTAAAAAAGGAGATATTACTTTATCTTATATTACTAAATTTTTTAGTAATATCGTGGCGTGGATCGCAACGTTATACACCTCGATTTAGATGCCTTTTTTGTAGCCGTAGAGTGCAAAAATGAGCCCCGCCTGAAGGGCAGGCCCCTGATTGTGGGGGGCAATAGTCGCAGGGGGGTGGTGGCGGCCTGTAGCTACGAGGCCCGCAGGTTTGGGGTGCACTCGGCCATGCCGATGTACCTGGCACTGCAACTGTGCCCAGATGCCAAGGTGATATCGGGCGATGTGGAAGCCTACAGCCAGAACTCACACCTCGTCACCGAGATCATCGCAGATAAAGCGCCTGCTTTTGAAAAGGCGTCTATCGATGAGTTTTATATCGATGCCAGCGGCATGGATCGCTTCTTCAACACGTTTAAATGGGCCGTGGAATTGCGCCAGCAAATCATCAAGCAGGCGGGGCTGCCCATCTCCATGGCAATGTCGGTAAATAAGCTGGTGTCAAAAGTGGCTACGGGAGAGTTAAAACCGAACGCAGAAAAGAAAATTCCAGCCGGTGATGAAAAAGATTTTCTCGCTCCACTTGCCATTGATAAAATCCCCATGGTGGGTAAACAGACGGCCAGCTTTCTCTACGACATGGGTGTGCGCACGGTGGCCACATTGCGCGAGATGCCTCTGCCCTTCCTGATAAGTGCTTTTGGTAAACATGGCATCAGTTTATGGAACAAGGCCCACGGCATTGACGACTCACCTGTTGTGTCCTACTCCGAGCAAAAATCCATTTCTACGGAATCGACTTTTGAAACAGACACCATTGACGTGAAGAAGTTGAAATCTATTTTGATTGCCATGGTAGAAAAAGTAGCATTTCAATTGCGCGAGCAAAAGAAACTTGCTTCGTGCATCACGGTGAAGATACGCTACGCCAACTTCGACACAGAGACGCGGCAAGTGCATGTGCCCTACACATCATCCGATCATGTGATTTTGCGCGTGGTGCAAGAATTATTTGACAAATTGTATAACCGCAGGATGCTGATCCGGTTGGTAGGCGTACGGTTAAGCAACCTCGTGAACGGCAATCACCAGATTAGCTTGTTTGATGACACGGAGGAAGACATCAACCTGTACGAGGCCATGGATTACATCAAACACAAACACGGGGTAGATAAGTTGGTGCGAGCCACCACCCTGGATGTAAGCAATCGTGTGCGCATGGAGATGAACATGTTCAAAGGAAAGGTGAGAAAGAATTTGATGAGTTAATTATATTACACTATGAATCAATTTGGAGGAGACTGGACAAAGATAAAAATTGAAATACTCGTTGAGTATGCAAAAGCTTATCTCCATATTATGAAGGATAGGAAATTTTATAAGCTAATGTACTTTGATGGTTTTGCTGGCTCTGGTTTTATAGTAAAAGACAATAAAATTGACGTTGACATAACAGTAGGTGCTGCCAGAAGGATTATTGAAATAAATGATCCAAGGCCATTTGATAGCTACTACTTTGTTGAGAAAGATCAAGCCAATTTTAGGCTGCTCGAAGAAAATACCAAAGAAAGATTTCCTGAAAAGAAAATTCATGCCATCTGTGAAGATTGTAACAAGAAGATTGTTGATATGGCTAATTTTCTTAGAAATCCAAAAAATAAGAATTTTAGAACTCTCGCTTATATTGATCCATGCGGAATGCAAGTAGAGTGGAGAGCTGTTGAGAGCCTAAGGGGGCTTCCGATCGATATGTGGGTTTTAGTACCTACAGGGCTTGGGGTAAATAGACTTTTAAAGAGAAACGGTCAAATATCAGATGCATGGCTAGATAGACTTGAGGTCTTTCTTGGCCTTACGAGAGAAGAGATTGAAAAGAATTTTTACAGAAAAATAGAAACCCTTTTCCCAGACATTACTTATATACAAAAAGAGGAGGATGCAATTGAAAAATCTGCTAAACTTTATCGTGATAGGCTAAAAGAAGTCTTCAAATTTGTTTCAAAACCATATGAGTTAAAAAATTCTTCTAACTCTATCATGTATCATCTATTTTTGACCTCAAATAATGAGACTGCGGTTAAAATAGGAAATGATATTGTAAAAAAGTTTAATAATTAATATGGCACAATCAAACATAGAATGGACTGAGTTGACTTGGAATCCGACCACAGGCTGCACCAAAATATCAGCAGGTTGCAAATTCTGCTATGCCGAGGTAATGTCTCGAAGGCTTAAGGCAATGGGTTTAGATAAATATAAGAATGGCTTTAAGCTTTCCATTCATGAGGATGCGTTAGATATCCCTTATTCATGGGCAGGATCCAAGATTGTTTTTGTAAACTCCATGAGCGATCTTTTTCATAAAGATGTTCCGCTAGAATTCACAAAAAAAGTCTTTAAAGTAATGAACGAAACACCACAGCATACCTATCAAGTATTGACTAAGAGAGGTGATTTGCTTCTCAAATACGATAAAGAACTAAACTGGACTGCTAATATTTGGATGGGAGTCTCTGTTGAAGATGAAAAAGTTGTGAATCGAATAGATTATTTGCGACAAACATCAGCACAAGTAAAATTTCTTTCATGTGAACCTTTGATTGGGCCATTGCCAAATCTCAATCTTAATAATATTGATTGGGTGATTGTGGGAGGTGAATCTGGCAGAAGGCCGCGCCCTATGGAAAAGGAGTGGGTTCTCGATATCAAATCGCAATGTCGAGAGGAAAAAGTCGCTTTCTTTTTTAAGCAGTGGGGAGGGACAAATAAGAAAAAAGCGGGCCGTCTATTAAAAGGTAAGACATACGATGAGATGCCAAAATCGAAACGTAAAGTTACTCGCCCTTTGACAAACGGTGCGATAGCCGCTTAGATAAAGCATTGACTGGTCTCTGCAATTTGACAATTTCCAAATCGACCATTGATACATTAATCTATGTATCTCAATTGCCACACCGGCTTTAGTTTTAAATACGGCACCCTGCCGATCAAGATGCTTTTTGAAGAAGCCAGGCGATGTGGTATTCATAAGCTGGCCCTTACGGAAATCAACAACATGGCATCGTACCTGGAGATGCTGCGCATCTGTGATGAAAACAAACCGTATGAAAACGGACTCACCCGCTATGGCAAGCCTGCACACGCTCTCGACATAGCCGTGGGCGTTGACATTCGAAATAATTCACCGACCAATGGCGAAACAGTACCTGAATACATCCTCCTCGCCCAAAACAACGATGGCTTCGAACGAATCAATCGCTTCGTCTCACACCACATCCGTGAAAGCAAACCATACCCCACGCGGGCTCCAGAAATGAAGGACATCATCATCCTCTACCCATTTCAAAAGTTCGCACCCGACCAACTGCGTGAAAATGAATACATCGGTGTGCAGAAAAAAGACCTCTTGCGCTATGCCGTCCATCTTCAGCGCGAAGAATATGCACATAAATTTGTGGCACATCACTCCGTCACGCTCCTGCCTCCCGAAAAGGTAAAAGACCCAAAAACAAAAAAAGAAAAAACCGTTTATCGCGATCACAACATCCACCGGCTGTTGCGCTGTATCGCCCACAACACATTGCTCAGCAAACTGCCGGCACAACTACAAGCCGATCGTGACGAGTACATGCTGCCCCACCATGCACTATGGCAAGAATTTCGCTCTTTCCCGGAGCTGCTTGATCGCGCGCAAGCGCTGCTGGACTCATGCTCACTAGAGTGTGCGCTGGGCGAAGACAAAAACAAAAAGTTTTTTACATCAAGTGCCGGAGAGGACTCAGCATTTCTTCGGGAAGAAACTGAAAAAGGATACATGATGCGCTACGGTACCGATCGCAACATTTGGAATAAACACATCGAAAAAGAACTAAAAATCATTCATAAAAAGCAATTCACGGCCTACTACCTGATTGCCTACGATCTCATTCGCTTCGCGAAAAAAATGAATTATGATTTTGTGGGGCGAGGCAGCGGAGCCAATAGCACGGTTGCCTATTGCCTTGGCATAACGAACGTAGACCCGATTGAGCTAGATCTTTACTTCGAGCGCTTTCTCAACGAAGAGCGTGTGTCGCCACCAGATTTTGATATCGACTTTTCGTGGGACAACCGCGATGCCATCTATGACTATCTTTTTCAGCGCTATGGCCCCGACCACATCTGCTTACTGGGCACGCACGTTACCTATCAGGGTCGCTCGATTGTGCGGGAACTGGGAAAAGTTTTTGGCCTGCCGAAAGAAGAAATTGATGTGTTGGTTGAAAGTAGAAAAGAGGATGCGGAGCGCGACCATATCGCTCAAAAGGTGATGACCTACGCACGCTACATTGTTGAGCGCGAATTGCCTGCGAATATCTC
>JAIENH010000074.1 GCA_019751475.1 Cyclobacteriaceae bacterium | reverse complement strand
AGTCGCGAAGACCTTCTACGCGTGCGCGAATAATGAAAGCGATGTTGGGCAAGCCGAGCGGATTGCCTTCACCAAATACATCCCAGAATTTCAATCCATGATAGCCTTCAGAGGGTTCGGTAAATTGCGGAAACTTGCCGTTGCCCCAATTGTAATTTCCACCGTCCACAATCACACCGCCAATGGATGTGCCGTGTCCGCCAATCCACTTGGTAGCTGACTCGACTACCACGGCTGCTCCGTGTTCAATCGGGCGGAAGAGATAGCCGGCTGCGCCAAAGGTGTTATCCACGATTACAGGCAAGTCATGCTTTTTGGCAAGCGCTGCTATCGCATCAAAATCCGGAACATTGAAGCCGGGATTTCCTATCGTCTCCAGGTAGATGGCCTTGGTTTTCTTATCGATGTGTTTTTCAAAATGCTCAGGCTTGTCACCTTCAGCAAAGCGCACTTCAATGCCCAGCCTTTTGAACGAAACTTTGAATTGATTGTACGTGCCCCCGTAGAGAAATGGAGACGTGACAAAATTATCGCCCACGGTGAGGATGTTGTTCAGGGCAATGAATTGGGCCGCATGACCCGAACCAACGGCCAGTGCTGCCACGCCACCCTCCAGCGCTGCAACGCGTTTCTCAAACACATCGCTAGTAGGGTTCATGATGCGAGTGTAAATGTTTCCAAATTCCTTGAGCGCAAACAGGTTGGCACCGTGCTCGGAATTTTTGAAGACGTAAGAAGTAGTCTGGTAAACCGGTACTGCGCGGCTGCCGGTGGTAGGGTCAGCTTCCTGACCTGCATGAAGTTGAAGTGTTTCGAAATGAAGAGTTGCCATAAAATGTAAGTTTTAGAATGATTAATTTTTTGATTAGTAAGGTTGAATCGAGACGTAACCGTGACCGCATCTGCCTGTCACCTGGCAGGGTCGTAGGTTAGTAGGTTGCCGGAAGCGCTGCGCTTATCTGAAACGACAACCCACTATCAACACCACATACAACATGCATGACGCATGGTAGCGAGTGTGAACGATTTTTGTAATTGGGATTTCGCCCGGAGGGCGGAAGATGAAGGTTGGAAGATGTTTTTCATAACAGCTTGTCGGTTTATTGTTCCCGGATAACCTTTACCCGGGCAGGCTTTAGCACCCATTTCGGGGTTGCTAGCGCGTCAACGAGCCTGTTCTCTCAGCGCTTCTTTATAAATCGACTGGCTTGCGCTTCATCGATCTGATGGTGCAAACGTATAGTAGTTTAGTAGAGTTTCCAAAGAGCTTGTTAAAAATTTGCTAAAATTTTTTTCTACTGACGAATGTTAGCATGGACTCACGCAGGCTGCGCGAGGGTGGGAGCAACAATGGGCAGCTTGACGGTGAACGTAGAGCCTACATTAATGGTGCTGGTGAATTCGATCGATCCGTGCAATCGCTCCACGGCTCGCTTAAGAATGTACAAACCAAGACCAGATCCTTGCGAGCGATTATTGGCGCGGTAAAACATGTCAAAGATATTCTGCTGGTTGGCCTCCGGGATACCCTGGCCATTGTCTTCCGCTACAATTATCAAGTGACCATCTTCTTCATATAACCGTATCTTGAGATAAGCTTCCGGCAACGGCTGCGAATACTTAATGGCATTCTCAATCAGGTTTTGCAAAATGGTATTGATGATCGCCCACTCTGAATAAAACTCTTTCACTTGGATGACCTTGATGACTTTGACAGCATTGAACTGTGGCAGGTATTGGCATGACTTCACACATTCATCCACCAGGGCTGACAGGTTCACGCGTACTTTTAGTTTTTCTGTGTTGGTGGTTTCCGTAAGCTGGATAAGGCCCATCACAATGTCATTCAATCGCAGTACGCGTGAATGATACATATCAAACAACGTCAGCATCTCTTCATCTTTCACGTCCATCTTCACCACGCTGTAAAGGCCTATCAGGGATGAAATAGGGCCTTTGAGGTCATGGGATATGCGGTAAAAAAAGGAATCCAATTCAGCATTCTTGCGCTCAATGATCTCACTCTTTTCTTTTTGTGATTTCGCCTCCCGCTCCAGTGACTCAATCTTATGTACAGCCTCGTAGCTTTTGATAAGATTGTAGTTCTCTTTGTTGATGACCGACTCCTTGTGAGTCAAATACTTCTCCAGGTAGTCGATAGCGCGCACGGCATCACCTTCTTTTTTTGCCAGTCGGTAGAGATTGTAGTTCGCTTTAAAGCGGATGAATTCCACATTGGATGAATCGTACAACTCGATCACCTTGAGAAAACACTTTCGTGAAGCGGCCAGATCATTAAGCTCCATGTAGGCTACACCCAGCTTATTGTAGGCCATGCCAAGACCCAGTTTGTCACCCGCGAATTCATGTATGCGTATGGACTCGAGCAAATCGGGTACTGCTTCGGCAAAGCGTTTTTGCAGGATGCGAATCTTGCCGCGACCGTAGAGAGCAAAGGCAAGACCACGCACATCGTTTGTCTCGCGCTTCAAGCGAATGCTTCGCTCAATCATTTCTTCGGCTTGCGCTTCTTTGCCTTGTTTGAAATAAATGTACGAAAGCGGGTTTAGCGCATTCGATTCAAGTCCCCAGTCATTAATTTTTCGACAAGCTTCCAACGATTTTTCATACGACTCGATGGCTTTGTCCTGATCATTGAAGTACTCATAAATGGTACCCATGCTCTTGAGCGTGCGAGCGATGTTATAATGATCTTCCAATTCGCGATACAGCGTAAGGCCTTCCAGAAAAATCAGCAGTGCCTGGTGATATTTATTGGTGCGGTAATACACACTGCCGATGTTGTATTTGCTATCAGCTATGCCTTTGGTATTATTCGTAACCTGATAAAATGAAAGAGCCTGCTGTGTAAAATCAAGGGACTTTTTAAACTCTCCCTGAATGAGATAAAACAAGCCGAGGTGGGTTTGAGCGTTTGCCGTCAGTTGCTTAAAATCAGAAGCAACTGCCTGTGAAAGCACATGATGTGTGAGCGCGATGCTCTTTTGGAGATCTGACGAGCGCAGGGTATACGCATTCTTCAGTTCTGCCTCCAGCAAAACCTGCGATGATACAGCAAGGGTCTCGTCCATGAGTAAATTAAAGCCACTCAAACTTACTCATTCTTGCAGGAATCTTGAACTTTGAATTATACGAAGGCTAGTAGGCGTTATGCGCTTTGCATCCGCTTAAGCAGCGATATTTGGCCGATATGATAGATATCATGTTGGACGATGCCGTGCAGCATGACCCGGAATTTATACGGACGGGAGGGCACCACCTCATCAAGTCGATCTTCCGGAAACCTGTCAATGGCTTCCAGCAAGCGTGCCTGACTTTGCTTTAAAGCGGTCACGGCATCGGCCCAGGAACCCGGCTTGGGAAAATTCATCTCTTCAGAAACTTCGTACGCATCATTTCCATTCAAGTGCTCCGTTACAAACACACGCCATGACGTCATGTGCAGTACTAATTCAATAATATTATGAGAGTGGCCAATTTTCTTTTCAACTACAGATGGAGAAATGTCACGCAACGTTTCCATCACCGAAGGGCCATACCACGGCACTTTCTCAAAACTGTGTTGGAGTAATTGACTGATCGTTCGGGTTTCGGATTTCACGCTGCCAATTCTTAGGTGAGCATTCCACCATCCACTTGTATTACCTGGCCAGTGATGTAGAGTGACATGTCAGACGCAAGAAACAAGCAGGCATCAGCTACATCTTCTGGCTTGCCTCCACGCTTGAGCGGAATAGCATCGCGCCAACTTTGCACGGTCTTCTCATCCAGCTTGCCTGTCATCTCCGTCTCGATGAAGCCCGGAGCTATCGCATTGCTGCGGATACCACGTGAACCCAATTCAAGAGCGATGGATTTTGTAAACCCGATAATGCCAGCTTTAGAAGCTGCGTAGTTGGACTGTCCTGCATTGCCTTTAAGGCCCACAACGGAAGTCATGTTGATGATGGAGCCAGCTTTTTGTTTCATCATTGGCTTGCAAGCGGCCTTCACTGTATTGAAACATGATTTCAAATTTACTTGCATGATTTTGTCCCACGCCTCCTCCGTCATGCGCAGCAGTAAGTTATCCATGGTGATGCCGGCATTGTTCACCAATATGTCCAGCGATCCGAACTCCGTCACAACATCGGCAACGAGTTTGTCGGCTTGTGCAAAATCAGATGCATCTGATCGATAGCCTTTGGCGCGCACGTCTTTGCTTTGCAGTTCGGCTTCCAGTGCTTGCCCCTGCTCTACACTTGAGAGGTAGGTAAAAGCCACGTTGGCGCCTTGCTCGGCAAACCGGATTGCAATAGAACGCCCGATGCCTTTGGAGGCCCCGGTAACGAGGGCCGTTTTGTTATGGAGGAGTTTCATATTCTATTTTAGATACGGGTAAAAATACTATTTTTCATTTGATGAGACGGACGCATATCTTTGGCCACAATTAATAAAAATCTCATGGCAAATTTTGATTTGATCGTTATCGGCTCCGGCCCAGGCGGCTATGTAGCAGCTATTCGCGCCTCACAATTAGGCATGAAGGTGGCGGTAGTTGAAAAAGCAGAACTGGGCGGCATTTGTCTTAACTGGGGCTGTATTCCCACCAAGGCCTTGCTGAAGAGCGCCAACGTTTTTGAATACATCCAGCACGCTGCCGACTACGGTATCCAGGTAAAGGAGGCGGCACCTGACATGACCAGCATGGTGAAGCGCAGCCGCGATGTAGCCGCGGGCATGAGCAAGGGTGTGCAGTTTCTTTTCAAGAAGAACAAGATTGAGCAGATAGCCGGGCACGGCAAATTAAAGAAAGGCTTGTCTGCCGGAGCTTCAGCACAGGCAGGCAACAAAGTAGAGGTGACAGATGCAGCCGGAAAGAAAACGGACTACGAAGCCAAACATATCATAGTCGCTACAGGCGGGCGCTCACGCGAATTGCCTGCCATGAAAATTGACGGAAAGAAGATCATTGGATACCGCGAGGCGATGGTGCTGCCGCAGCGTCCGCAGAAAATGTTGATTGTCGGCTCCGGGGCCATTGGAGTGGAGTTCGCTTATTTCTACAATACCATTGGCACGGAAGTGACCATCGTAGAGTTTTTGCCGCGCATCGTACCGGTAGAAGACGAAGAGATTTCAAAAGCATTGGAGAAGTCATTCAAAAAAGCAGGAATGATCATTCATGTCAATTCAGAAGTAACCAAAGTAGATACCAGTGGCAAGGGCTGTGTGGTAACAGTGAAAACGCCAACCGGAGAAATAAAAATTGAAACTGATATCGTATTGTCGGCTGTGGGTGTCACTACCAACCTGGAAAATATTGGATTGGAAGATGTTGGTGTTAAGACTGACAAAGGAAAAGTTGTAGTAGATGACTTTGGTAAAACAAATGTGCCGGGCGTATATGCTATTGGCGACATTACTCGTGGCCCTGCACTGGCACACGTGGCCTCGGCAGAGGGCATCATTTGTGTAGAAAACATAGCGGGCAAAAAGCCACAACCTTTAAACTACAACAACCTGCCCGGCTGTACGTATTGCTCTCCGGAAATTGCATCGGTCGGCTACACGGAAGAAGCTGCCAAGAAAGCAGGCTATGAAATTAAAGTGGGCAAATTTCCGTTCACTGCCTCGGGCAAAGCAAAAGCAGCGGGCGCTTCGGATGGGTTTGTAAAAGTAATTTTTGACGCCAAGTATGGTGAGTGGCTCGGAGCACACATGATCGGGGCCAACGTAACCGAAATGATAGCCGAGGTAGTGGCCGCCCGTAACCTGGAGACCACCGGTCATGAAATAATTAAGACGGTACACCCGCACCCCACCATGAGTGAAGCCATCATGGAGGCTGCCGCGGCTGCTTATGGCGAGGTAATCCATTTATAAATTTTATTCGTATCGCGGCAAGCAAGACGATAGGAGAAGATGAATTAATCAAACGACTGAAGGGCAAAGACACTTCGGCCTTTGATTATTTATACGATCACTATTCGGCTGCCCTCTACAGCATCGTGCTGCGCATTGTTCGCAAAGAAGAAGTGGGCGAAGAAGTTTTACAGGATGTGTTTCTCAAAATCTGGGATCGCATCGGCAGCTATGAACCAAGCAAAGGACGCCTCTTCACCTGGATGCTCAACATCGCGCGCAACCAGGCCATCGATAAAACACGCTCCAAAGAAATGAGCAAGGGCCGGAAAACCGATGATATTGACAACCTCGTAAATACAATCGACCGGCAGGAATCAGCCGAGCTTCAGGTAGAAGCCATCGGGCTAAAAGAGGTGCTTACCAAACTCCCCGAAGAACAGCGGTTTGTTATTGACCTTTTGTATTTAAAGGGCTATACGCAATCGGAGGTTGCGGAGGAATTTGGTATTCCGTTAGGTACGGTAAAAACCCGCACCCGGATGGGCATGATAGAACTACGGTCTTTATTGAATGTAACGTGAACGTGCAGGAATACATAGCGAGTGGAGTTTTAGAAGCCTATGCGCTGGGCGAATTGTCGGCTGCAGAACGTACTGCCGTTGAACAAATGCTGGCTCAGCATGCAGAGGTGCGGGAGGAATTGCGCCTGATTGAGATAACGCTGGAAAAAAGTGTGTTTGCTACGGTTGTGCCTCCCCGCGCGCAGCTGAAAGAAAAAGTGATGAGACAAATCACCGCTTCTCGACCCGAAGCAAAAGTGGTGGCTATGAACACAAACACAACTACCTGGAAGTTTGCAGCAGCCGCCTCAGTTGCTGTAGCGTTGATCACTTCTTACCTGGCATTTTATTATCGCAAGCAATGGCAAGAAACTACGCTGGCGCTGAATCAAATTGTAGCCCAAAACCAACAAATGGCCAACGACTACAACGTAGTGAACCAGAAGCTGGATAAGATACAAGGTGATTTTGCCATTATTGAAAATGCCTCTTTCACGAAAGTGGTAATGAAGGGTACTGCTAATGATAAAGATGCCCTGGCTTCGGTGTATTGGAATACCGCCACACAAGAAGTATATCTCAGCATTCAGCAATTGAAATCCATTTCAAAAGAAAATCAATTTCAACTGTGGGCCATTGTAAACGGCAAGCCAGTGGATGCCGGTGTGTTTGATCTGAATTTCACCGGTTTATTAAAAATGAAGAGCATCCAAGGGGCCGCAGCATTTGCGGTTACCATCGAACCGCGAGGAGGAAAAGACAGTCCTACCCTCGAAACCATGCAAGTAGTTGGCTCGGTGGCCAATCCTACCTGATAAATCCCACCAACGGCCCGATTTCGTATATCAGTACGGAAGTTTAGTAATCCCCGTTCGGGGGTCTTTATTGTTGGTTGACGGCCTTTGCTGACCAGTTAACGGAAGGAATGAAGCAGATAAGGTGGTTTATGAATTGATTGGGGGATAAATGGTGTAAATCAAATTGTTATGAAGATGCTTCCGATGAAAAGTTACTTCGTTCGGGCCAGGGTTTTTGGCTTGATCATGATACTGGTGCTTCTGGCGTGCACATTGTATTATCTCTACAACGCTCTCTTTGCCTGATTTTTCAGGCGTTTAAATCAAAATCTCTTTTTCGTCAATCTGGCGAAAATCCTTACATGCGATAGCGCCTCCAACAGATAGGCTAATCCGTACCGTGCTTTTGATAGACTTTTGCATCAACGAAAACCACTCGTTTGATGAAACCCTTCTTTGCATTCCTGATACTGTTGTGCTGTTGCTCTGTGCTTTTTGCAGAAGAAATAAATGGCACTGTTACATCTGTCCTTGATGGCAACACATTTGAAATCACGCTTCCTAACCAAGAGACCTACACCGTTATGTTGCACGGGATCGACAGTCCTGAAAAAGGACAGAACTATGCCGAACAAGCAAAAAAAATGTTGGAGAAACTGTTGTTGAATAAATCTATCACCGTAATGCTAAAAGGCAAAGACCGCTGGGGCAACCGGCTTGGCGAAGTGCACATGGACGGAGCAAACGATCCGCGACAAGAGTTGGTCAAGGCTGGATTTGCCTGGACAGCCGAGCGAGATCCGCTGCCTGAATTGGAAGCGCTGAAAGAAGAGGCTCGTGCTTCCGGCAAGGGCTTGTGGAAAGAAGAAAATCCTACACCTCCGTGGACGTATCGCAGGGAACAAACCATGATGCAGTTAAAATCAAGTTGATTCGTCTGTCATTAGAATGTCGTTAACAATTTTATAGCAAACCCAGGTGTCCTACACCTTTTTTGAGGGAAGTAAGTAGGTGTAGGACACCTCTTCCTGTTAAGTTTGTAACATCTCTTCATCTTCTCTATTGTAAAATAAAATTAGGACCCGGCCGTTAGAGCGTTGCTATGCAACTACAACGGTACGGAGGTCTATTGATTTTTGGCTTGTGCGCACATTTTGCTGTGGGGCAAACCCTGCCCAACTCGCTTGATCCGGGCAAAAAAAATGTTTTTCATGCTCCCAGCACATCGAAAAAAGAAGTAAAATCAAAAAAGGTAAACGTCAAACACACGGCCCGATACGAATTTTACGAGCGGGTAGAGCAGGCAGCACGCGAAAAACAAAAAATCCTCAAGCAGCTCTCAAAAAGACAATTCAGCGATCATCGCCATTTTGGCCATAAACGGCCCCCCAAGCGCAGAGCGCCCCACAAAATGCGCTATTGCAACGAGTGCGGAATTCGCCACTAAATTATCTCCCTTCCGGTGGGATAATTTGGATCAAATCATACATACCTTTGTGTTGTGAAAACGTTGGCTGCCGGTTTGGTTTGTATTGCCTCTATCAGTGCATGGAGTGTGCACGCACAGACGAATGCGCCTGCACCTGCCTCGCCTGCTGACAAAAACTTTCCAACCACACTTCAGCCCGTTAATCCCGTCAAATACTACGGCCCGAGAAAACAGAAAAAGAAGAAGTCAAAGAAAACGGTGACTTATGATGCGCGCGATGAGTACTACGATCGTATGGAGAACAACTGGCGTGAACGCGAGAAGCGTGAAAAGACGTTGGAGATGGGTGGTAGCACCGACTACCTCAAACCTCCCTATTTCGGCCATAAAAAACCACCGAAGATCCGGCCACTAGAAAAGAGAAAGTACTGCAAAGTCTGCGGCATCCGGCATTGACCGTTAGCAAAAAATGACCAAGGGGTTTGTAACTTTCGGTATAACCCAACCCTTCTGGAACTTCATCGCCATATTGAGCATACGAATTTAAGCCCAACGCTCACCATTCGTG
>JAIENH010000258.1 GCA_019751475.1 Cyclobacteriaceae bacterium | reverse complement strand
AAACGATTTTCATCAACGATTAAAAGGCAATCAGATTTTTAACGCAGCCGCTTTGATTGTGGATGTGCAAACGGGCGAAGTGCTGGCGTACATCGGCAATACACGATCGGGCGCGGAGCACCAGGAGATGGTTGATATTATTCGTTCGCCTCGGAGCACCGGCAGTATCCTCAAGCCTTTTCTTTTTGCAGCCTTGCTGGAGGAAGGCAAACTTTTGCCGACTACGCTGGTGCCAGATGTTCCTACATTGATTTCCGGATTCGCCCCAAAGAATTTCTCGAAGCAGTACGATGGTGCAGTTTCCGCTTCGCAGGCATTGGTGCGATCACTCAATGTGCCAGCCGTGCTTGAACTGCGAGACTATCGCTACGAAAAATTTTATAACCTGCTTCAATCCATTGGCATGACAACACTCAGCAAACCTGCCGATCATTATGGTCTTTCCCTCGTGTTGGGCGGTGCAGAGGGAACCCTGTGGGACATTACCGGGATGTACGCTTCTTGTGCGCGGATACTCACAAATTATTTTCAACGACCCGGACAGAACCGTTACGGCAAAAGTGATTTTCATTCTTTACAGTATGTATTCTCTGATGATAAATCTCCTTCAACGCTAGAACCTACTTCTCAGTTAGGTGCATCGTCTTTGTGGTCAACGTTTGAAACCTTGCGCGAACTCTACCGGCCGGGTGAAGAAACAGGCTGGCAACACTTTAGCAGTTCAAAACCTATTGCCTGGAAGACGGGTACAAGCTTTGGCTCACGCGATGGATGGGCCGTAGGCGTTACACCGGATTATGCAGTCGGTGTATGGGTAGGCAATGCTGATGGCGAAGGCCGCCCCGGACTGACGGGCACAGAGACAGCTGCCCCGTTGATGTTTGAAATTTTTTCTTCGTTGCCAGGACAAACGTGGTTTCAGAAGCCGCTGTCAGAGTTAGTGAACATTCCAGTGTGTGCGTTAAGTGGAAAACGCGCAACCTCGTTGTGTCAGCGGGTTGACACTGTTTCTGCACCTAATGCTGGGCTTACTTCAGGTCCTTGTACGGAGCATGCGTTGGTCCATCTATCATCAGACGGAAAGTACAGAGTGCATGGCGATTGCGAATCGATGGATCGGGTGAAATCCGTAAGTTGGTTTGTCTTGCCGCCAGTCCAGGAATATTACTTCAAAAGCAGAAATCTCTCGTACAAGCCCCTCCCACCTTATCGAAAGGACTGTTTAGACCCCTCTGCGGTTGCCATGATGGACATTGTTTACCCGAAAGCCAATGCCAGGATTTACTTGCCCGTGCAGTTGACGGGTGAACAGAACAGTGCCGTTTTTGAAGTCACCCATCGCAGACCGGGTGCAATTGTCTATTGGCACCTTGACGGGAACTTTATTGGAACATCAAAAAACACCCACCGTCTTGGCCTTGCCCCCTCTCCGGGAAAGCATACACTTACCTTGGTGGACGATTCGGGCAATTCCCTGGAGCGGTATTTTACTATTTTGTTTAGGCAATAACGCCTTGAGATGTAAGATTTTAAGCGAAATTCAACTATTTTATTGGTAACCTAAAGCTAACATTGCATGATCTATAGTCTAAAAACACCAATCATGAAGCATCTAGTGTTAACTCTAATTCTGGCTGTGGCTTTCGCTGGAAAAAGCATTCATGCGCAGAATAACCCTGATGAACCGGAAAATTTTGTTGTGGTGATTGGAGCCTTTGCCAGCCATAACAATGCTGAACACTTTATTGACAAAGCCAAGAGAGAGCAGCTTAGTCCGCAGATCGAACTCAACAAACTCAGGAATCTTTATTACGTCTACGTGATGCAGACAGAAGACCGTGATAAGGCCCTTACTGAAGCTAAGCGATTACGCGATTCATCACCCTTTAACGACACATGGGTGTTTAGAGGCACTCTTGGTGATTTAGCAACCGTGTCAAAAGGAGAAGATATCCATCCTGTTACCGAGCAAACGATCACCCCGGTGGAACAGAAACCAGTTGAACCTGCCGTGATTGAAGTGGTTGCGTCCGAGAAACCAGTTGTACCCGTCATGAGTAAAGCCGATTCGCTGCAGGCAAGGATGGACGAGATCAAAAAAGAAGTGGAAAAGGAAGCGATGGTTATGAAGAAGGGTGAAATGGAGCGACTCAACCATATTTACTTTTACAAAGATGCTGCGGTGCTTAGGCCTGAATCAAGGTTTGAGGTGGACAAACTTCTACGGATGTTAACAGAGAATCCGAAACAAAAAATAAGAATACATGGTCACACTAATGGAAATGACCCGGGCAAAATTATCAAACGCAGCGATCCAAATGCAGACTTCTTCTCACTAGAAGGCACCGTAGAGGATTCCGGTTCGGCTAAAGAGTTGTCAGAGCAGCGTGCGCTCACTATTCGGCAATACCTGGAAAGTAAAGGCATTGACAAGAGCAGGATGACCATTAAGGCATGGGGAGGCAAAAAGCCACTTTTCAAAATTGATGATGAGAAAGCGGAGGCCAATGTCCGCGTGGAGATAGAAGTGGTAAAGCAAGAGGATTGAGGTCTCTGTACAAACGAAAGCTTCTCCTGCGTTCTGAAAATCAACGAGGTTTTGGAGGATAGCGGGCTAAATCGACAGTCTTTTTTAAGGTTTTTTTTAAACATTCGCTGTCAACCCTTCAATTTTTTCGATAAATTCTTACCTTAGAAGGCTTGAATTCCGAAGCCTATGAAATTTTTAAAACTTCCTCTCTTGTTCGTTTTTTTGGCCTTGCCTCTGCATTTGCAAGCACAGGCTGATACACATTACGTTACTATTGGCGTATTTGCCAAACTCGATAATGCCGTTCGGTTTACGGATCAAGCTAATAAAGCTGGGTTTCATGCTGAGTATTCAATTAACCCTGGCCGAAATCTATACTACGTTTTTGTTCTTCAGACAGAGGAGAAAAGAAAAGCATTTGCTTTTGTAATCAAATTGCGCGCTGAAAGCGCGTATAAAGACGCTTGGGTCTTTACAGGTAAACTGGGAGAATCGCAGCCCGAAGTGAAGACACCGGTGGTTGAGAAGGCCCCAGACCCCGTCATTGAAGAGCCTGTAAAAAAGGAACCTGTTATTGAACCGGTAAAAGTTGATTCTTCTGCATTTGTCAAGCCTGCGGAGAAGAAGAAAGCGAAAGGAAAGTTTTTTGTCTTTAAATTCCTGAATAAAGAAAATGGCAGTGAAGTGACAGGTGAGATACACTTTGCGGAATCATCCAAAGCAACTCAGTATCAGGCCTTCAAAGCAAATGAACTGGTGGACATTGCACCGCCAAGAAACACGGCCGGTAGCTATGTCATTTCTACTATTGCACCCGGGTATAAGCCATTTAAAACAACACTTAACTATAAAGATCCAGCACCTGCCTCCTCCGGCAATGGACCAGATGGAGAGTTCATTATACCTATTGAACTGGAAAGAGCTAAACGAGGCGATTATATCGAATTTAACAATGTGGTGTTTTACCGCAACTCCGCCATTCTTCAGCCGCAGAGTATTCCTGAGATGGAAGGCCTTGTTGCTCTTATGAAAGAAAACACCCGGTACAAAGTGCGCGTGCATGGGCATTGCAATGGCACCGAATCAAGAGATATTGTAACCCTCGGTTCCAGCAACGACTATTTTCAGGCTAACACGGGCAATGTTAAGAAGCCAGGCTCGGCCAAAGAACTTACCGAACTTCGCGCAGAGACAGTAAGGCGTTATCTGGTATCGCAGGGAATTGGCGTAGAACGAATCCTGACCAAAGGTGAAGGCGGCAAAATGATGGTGTACCCACAAAACTCGGTGTACGCAGCCTTTAATGACCGGGTCGAGATTGAGATTTTAAAACATTAAACGTATCAAATTGACCAAATAAAAAACGAGACGGGTCTTCCGTCTCGTTTTTCTTTTTTAGGCCGTCATTGCCTTCAGCAAGTCATGTTGGGTGATGATGTGAACTTTTTCTTTCTCATCTCGAACCAAGAGAGCTTTGTTATTCTTATTCAACATAGAAGAAAGCACATCGAGGGTGGTGTCTAAGGCTACAAATTGCATTGGCTTATCCATCAAATCGCCCACGGTATGCTCTTTCACTGTTGGGTCTGCAATGATCTTTTCTAACAGGCTGGCAGAGGCTACGCTGCCAACAAAATCGGTTTGGTCAACTACCGGTATCTGGTCGATGCCCTGCTGGTTCATGATCTTGATAGCCTCACCAATACGTGAACTTTTGTTAACGGTGAACAGACTGTCTTTTCCGTTTCGGTGGGTGATGATGTCGCGGGCAGAGGCAAAATTTCGCTCTTCCAAAAACCCGTGGTCTTTCATCCAGTTGTCATTGTAAACTTTGTTGAGGTAGCGTGTTCCATGGTCAGGGAGCAGTACCACCATCACGTCTCCTTTTTTCAGATTTTCGCGAGCATACTCCATCGCTCCGTGCATGGCCGAGCCGCTGCTCCAGCCTACAAACATTCCTTCTTCTTTTGAAAGCCTGCGTGCCATGATGGCCCCGTCCTTGTCCGTTACTTTTATGAATTGATCGATCACATCAAAGTTTACGTTTTTGGGCAAGATGTCTTCTCCAAATCCTTCCGTGAGGTACGGATAGATTTCATTTTTATCAAAAATGCCCGTCTCCTTATACTTTTTGAATACGGAGCCATACGTATCCACGCCTACTGTTATCAGCTTAGGATTTTGTTCTTTCAAGTATTTGGCTGTGCCACACATTGAGCCACCGGTTCCTACGGTAGCTACGTAGTGAGTGATTTTGCCACCGCTTTGTTTCCATATTTCCGGGCCTGTAGCCTCGTAATGCGCTGCTGTGTTTGACATATTATCGTACTGATTCGGATAATATGAATTGGGGATGTCTTTGTTCAGTTTTCTCGCCACCGAATAGTATGAGCGGGGGTCATCGGGCTCAACGTTGGTAGGACATACAATCACTTCGGCACCCACCGCTTTAAGAATATTAATCTTTTCCTGCGACTGCTTATCAGCCATGGTGAAAATGCACTTGTATCCCTTCGCTACAGCGGTAAGAGCAAGGCCCATTCCGGTGTTGCCTGAAGTACCTTCAATGATGGTTCCACCCGGTTTAAGCAGACCGGCTTTCTCCGCGTCTTCAATCATTTTCAAGGCCATCCGGTCTTTGGTTGAATTTCCAGGGTTGAAATATTCGACTTTGGCCAGCACCGTACCCGCAATGCCTTTGGTAATGGCATTCAATCGCACCATGGGCGTATTGCCAATGGTTTCTACTATCGAATTGTAAATCATATTCTGTGAATTGGCCGCAAATTACGAAAAACCATTGCCAGCGCGAACAGCCGTTAGCCCAATCTTTAGGCAGTGGCCCCGGCCAGCAGGTACATCACTGCCATGCGAATCGCTACACCATTTTCAACCTGGTCCAGAATAATGGCGTGGGAAGAATCTGCGGCATCGCTGCTTAACTCTACACCCCGGTTGATGGGCCCCGGGTGCATTACGACAATTTCTTTTTTGAGTTGGTCGAGGATCTTTTTGGTAATGCCGTAGTACAAGGAATATTCCCGTAAGGAAGGGAAATATTTAATCTGCTGACGCTCTAACTGAATGCGCAGCACGTTGGCTACATCGCACCATGCCAAGGCCTTTTGTAAATCCCATTCTACTTTTACCCCAAGCTTGCTGATGAATTTTGGGAGAAGTGTGGGCGGGCCACAAACCATCACTTCAGCGCCCAGTTTTTTCAAAGCAAAAATATTTGAAAGTGCTACACGCGAATGAAGGATGTCACCAATGATTGCCACTTTTTTTCCCTTCACTGTCTTCAATTTTTCGCGAATGGAGTAAGCGTCTAATAAGGCTTGCGTGGGATGCTCGTGTGTGCCGTCACCGGCATTGATGATGTTGGCTTTTATGTGTTTCGATAGAAAATGGGGAGCACCCACGCTGGCATGGCGCATCACAATCATATCAACTTTCATCGCCAGTATGTTGTTGACTGTATCCAGCAATGTCTCACCTTTCTTCACAGAACTCGTAGATGCTGAGAAGTTGATTACATCGGCAGAAAGTCTTTTCTGGGCCAGTTCGAAGGAAAGGCGTGTGCGCGTAGAATTTTCAAAAAAGATGTTCGCGATGGACACATCGCGAAGCGAGGGCACTTTTTTTATCGGCCGGTTGATGACTTCTTTGAAATTGTCAGCCGTTTCAAAAATCAATTCAATATCGTCTGGTGTGATGTTTTTGATTCCGAGCAGGTGCGGCTGACTGAGTCGTGACATAGGTTCAATCTTTGTTGATGAGCCAGATTTTATGGTGCTTATGGTCGCTATCAAGTTCTACCAGCACACGCTGGCTGTCGAGGGTATTTACATAGTTGCCCACATAGTCGGCTGCGATGGGGAGTTCACGCGTGCGCTTTCGATCGATGAGCACCAGCAACTCAACTTTCTCCGGTCGGCCAAAAGCAATCATCGCATCCAAGGCGGCCCGCACCGTGCGGCCGGTGTAGAGCACATCGTCAATCAGGATCACTTTTTTGCCTTCGATGAGAAAGGGCACTTTCGTCTCGCTTGCCTTGGCGGGAATTTCGCGCCTTCGAAAATCATCACGGTGAAAGGTAGCATCCAAATAGCCCAACGGTATATCTTTCTTCAGCGAGGCAACCAGCTTTTCATGTATCCATTCTGCAAGGAAAATGCCTCGCGGCTGTAAACCAATGATTACGGTATTCTCAAAATCGGGGTGATTTTCAATCAATTCCTGGCAAAGGCGGTCGAGGGTGACGGTAAGAAGGTCGGAATCGAGAATTAGTTTTTTCTGCATGCCCGTGGGGCAAATATACGGGTTATTTAGTCTGATAACAGTGATTTTTTAAACTCACTCTGATTCTTGACTTGCTACTTTTTATAAGTAAGCTTATTCACAAAGAAAACCCTGCGAGACATACCCACATCGCTTTTCAGGTGTTGGATGCCGGATGCATAGAAGTAATCGCCATACCAATAATCCAGGTGCTCTTGCTCGGTGTTTCGCACGTCTACTTTTTCGAAGTTAAAATTTGTCTTCATTTGGTCTTGAGTCTTACCCTCCAGCACTTCACCATCACGAATAATTTTTGTGCGAATAGTGTTTTCAAAAAGGTAGGTCAGTAAAATTCGGTCAGCCTCTGGTTTTATTCTTACAAACTGTTCCAACTGCATGGTTTTTACATCATTGATTTCAAAACTATTGTCCCACCTCAATTTGCCGGCAGCATCAAAACCAATCACCACGGCATGCGTGTACTGGTAGCCGTCAAAAATCAAATCGCCTCGCACCAATGGATTTGAAATAAAGCCGGGTATCATCGAACCGTAGGGGCTGGCGGAGTAAACAGTATTGTAGCGATTGGGGTAAGAATAGTGCGGATAGAATGCTTCGCCCATGAGCACAAATTGCCCTTGATAAGGCACTAGGTCATGAACCAGAAGCCGGTAGTTAAACTTGATTTTCTTTCCCCGGATTTTCTTCCGCTCAATTCGGTCTTTCACACGCTTCTGTCTTTTGGCTTTCATGTAGCTAAAGAAGTTCTGCAGTTGCGCAAAGTTGTAGTACTTGATCGAGTACTCACCGGCTCCATTGATACCCGCCACGAAAATGCCACGGGAATATTCCGTAAAACGGCCATAGACGCCTGCCACGATCTGCTCACCACTTGCCAACTTTACAGACCGGCCGAAGATCAGGTTCTTGTCTTCATCGGGTTGCAAAATGGTTGTTTTGATCAGCTCTCCTTGGACGTCATAATTACGAATCCACAAGGATTTACGTTTTTCAAAATTCCTCGCACTCACCACCACATCTATGCTGCCGTCTTTATACGTCTTGAGTTGATTGAGTTCGCCAGGTGAATTGAAAAAACCCGGCAATACTTTAGACTTCTGATCGGCAAAACTGTAGTACACCACAATGGGGCGATAGTTGAAATAGCCGCCAATCATCGCGGCTTGGTTGGTTACCACAAACTCGGTTGGATTGAAGGGTATGAGATTTTTTACGGTATAGCTTCCGTAGTCACCATTGGCAATTTTCACCACAGCAATTTGAAAATCTCCACCGATATAGTCGCGGTCTTTAAACAGCAGGAACATCAGCTCTTGCCAATGCTGCACGCGAAGCAGCATCAGGTTTTTGCTGATAGTGATATAACCTTTCCAGTTCTCGTGCAGAGCAGTGTCGAGTTTTGTGAGTTCAATCTGGTCTTCTTTTTTACCGCGGAGCCTTCGATACAATAAAAGCCCTTTCTTATCCAGGGCCATGGCCTTCAAGGGTTCGTTTTCGTCATCGTTTTGTGCCAAAAGCTCCACGCGACCCACTTGCTCAATCTGTGAAGAGGCCGTGAGACACAGGCTGACAAAAAAAAGGACAAGACAGGCTCGCCTACTCCAATCGCAAACTGTTGATATAAAACACATGACGGGTTTGATCTTCTTCCTGCACGATATTCTTGATGGTCTGATAGCCCCAGACATAAAAATGCCGGTCGTACCAATACCGCAGCTCGCCAGTGAAGTCTTCTTCATTTCTCAACAAATCATCTGATGACTTCAACTGTATTTTTACTTCGTGCGGCTCCGGCTTCTCTTCTACCACATCATGCTCTCGCTGAATAAAAATCGTCTCTTCTTTTTTGTACATCAGTAACACACTATCCGACTTATGAACCCCAAAGTCGCTCGTTTGTTCGAGGGCCGGCAGGCGTACTTCTTTAAATTTCATACTGGCATCTCTTACAGCTTTGCCGGCAGGTGTAAATTCCACCACTACACTTTCAACCATGCGCACGTCTGAGTTTCGTACTGGGCTATTAAATTGATATGGAGTGTTGTAATACCGGTTCATCGAAGCACTAGATCCATATAAGAATGCAGATGGATAGGGATTGTAGTAGCTATTCCAGTATGGATATGGATTGGTATTGTTGGTGGAAGGGAAGTATACTTCCGCAAGGAGATAATATCCTTTGGGTCTTTCTTCCAACCGAAGCGGAATAACGTAGGCTTTGTAATCAGGAAGGCGGCCTTGCGACTTTTGCTTTTGAGCTTTCAATTTTGTCTTTTGGGCCTGCACGGGGGGTAAGTAATCCAAAAAACAATTCAGTAAAAGATTTATTTTTTTTAGCGTTCAGTTTGCCCCATAGTTCAGTTTAACACCAT
>JAIENH010000558.1 GCA_019751475.1 Cyclobacteriaceae bacterium | reverse complement strand
CCAGTATCCTATCGATTGGGCGCCCACTCCCGGGGAGATTACAAAATCCTGATAGGGCATGGTAAATGGCGCCCCATTTGCATTCAAATAGATTTGCCCACCCCGGCCAAGAAAGGAGTAGTAAAAGATGTCAGCTTCATAGTCACAGTTCAATCCTAGCCCAGTACTCTGAGTACAAATGCCACCGGGTGATCCGTCAGGCTTTGAGCGAACAACCCGCGTGATGGCTCCTCCCGCATTAAGCGCCCATCCAATGCCAACCGAGCTGGCCACATCCTGAACTTTAATACCCGATGCATGATAATTCAGTCCAATAGGTACTGTGATGTCGCGGCCTTTCAAATCAAACAGAGGCACAGAGATGTCGGCCACGCCTGTGTAGTAATTCACAGGAATGGCACTAAACCTCATTAGCGCGGCAGCATTTGGTGATGGAGGCAGATACTGCCCATTCTCCGATGATTGCGCCCTCAGATCATTGATCGAAAGAGCAGCAATCACTGAAATGAATAAAATAATCTTTTTCATATACTATTATTTATGTTCTACTTTTTTCAATCTCTCTTCCAACTCAATCACGTACAACGTCAACTCCTCCACCTTCTTCAACAGCAGCATATTCATCTCGCCCAACTGCACACCATTCTTTTCCATCTCTTTGGCAGAGGGCACTTCGGGCAGGTGTTTGTGCTCATCGATGTAGGTTTTGATTTCATCCAGCGAGGCGAGCTTGTAGTTTTTCTCAAAGACGTAGTCGGGGCCGGGTACGGAGAGGTCTACCCTCACCTCTTTGCCATAGATGGTACCATTTACGGTGAGTCGCTGATTGGGAGAAGCTGTACCGATGCCAACATTGCCAATCGAGGTTATTACCATTCGGTCGGTGAGTGGCAACCCGCCTGCACCGTATGTGTTGGGTGGCGTGGTTGCAAATCGCAATTCACCTCCAGAGTATTGGTCTACTCCCCACTGTGAGTAGGAATAGATCTTTGCGCTCATATTGGTATCATAATGGCGAAAGAAACTAATAGATCCCGTTTCACCGTTAAAACCGTCTGCGTTAGAACTGTTTCCCAAACGAATTGCGGGAGCAGCAGCGTAGAGGTGCAGCTTCGCATTGGGTGCTGTTGCTCCCAGGCCAACGTTTCCATTGCCTAGCACGGTTAGCCTACCGCCACCAATTCCAACTGCATCAACCTGAAAAGCGGCAGAGCCGCCCATCGAAAATGAACCGGTATTAAGTCGCAAACCAGTGTGCCCGTCACTTATGGCATTGACTTGCAGCCGTGCGTTCGGGGAAGATGTACCGATACCGATGTTTCCTTGCTCCGTAATCCTCAGGCGCTCTATTACGTTATTGTTGTCCACTCCGTCACCATCGGTAAGGAAGGAGAGCGACCCGTTAAAAGCCCCCATGTCGATGGCTTCAATTCTGGCTGCCTTACCATTGTTGGGGAAAGTGGAAAAATCAATTCCCACCCGGTTTCCAAGTCCACCCGTAGGGTTTTGTATCCGCAACAAATCTGCCCCACCATTCAAATGCAAGGTGGTAATGGGAGTATAGGTACCAATTCCTACAGCACTATTGGGATTAGTGGTATACAACTGCGAACCTGAAGTTGTCCATTGGGCTAGGATCGCCACTGGCTTAAGGGCTGCGAATAGTACTATGGAACAAAGAAATATCCTTGTCATAATTTTTATAGAATTAGTTTTCTAAGTTTGGCGATTGGCTAGTCTTCATTCTTGATTAATTGCTTTAGTTGCTTGATTTCTTCTGATTGAATTTCATTTTGTTTTTGCTGTTCGATCAAATACAACGTCAACTCCTCCACCTTCTTCAGCAACAACATATTCATCTCCCCTAATTGCACTCCATTCTTTTCCATTTCTTTAGCGCTTGGAACTTCGGGCAGATGCTTGTGTTCATCGATGTACGACTTGATTTCGTTTAGCGGAGGAAGCTTGTAATCTTTTTCGAAGACGTAGTCGGGACCAGGTACGGAGAGGTCGACTTTTACCTCGTTGGCATGAACTCTTCCTTTTACAGCAAGTGTTGTCACTGTACCATTAGGCGCATAGCCTCCTATTAGAGACATGTAAGTTAGATTGTTATTTCCCCACTTTTGGATGTCATTGAATGGATGTCTTTCCCACCATGTACGTGTATCAACTCCAGGTGTTAGAAATGAACCTTCAATAGAAATACCATCATGGAGTGTTGTGGTCCACCATTCAAAGCCATTGGCATCTCTTCGTAGCCAAAGATTATTCATAAAATAGTTGTCACCTTTTCCAGAAACTCTCATTAAAAGTTGATTACTACCGGCTGTTGTACCAAGGGGGACATCGTTATGAACTGCTAACTTTGCACTTGGCGATGTGCCAATTCCTACATTGCCATTATTCCTGTCAAATTCCATGACATTATTTTTGACATCTGCGGCTACCCGATATAAGAACATATTTCCGTTTAAACTTTGGTCTAATCCGATATCAAACCCATAAGGATCTGCATTAGATTGTCTAATAGAAATAGCTGATTTAACATTCTTGTCTTCAGCCCCAATATGTAATCTACCTTTAGCTGTGCTGTTCAAGGTACCCATCCTCATATTACCATCATTGCCCATTATTAATCGAGCCGCAAGGGGAATATTGGCATTGGCCGTTCCAGCGGGAGCAGTAAAGAAAAATATATTTCCGTTGTCGAGGCCTATAGCACTTGCAACCGAAGAATTCCGATATTGAAATAAACCTGAAGAGCTCATAAAGCCATTTTGCATGAAGTAAAGCTGATTTTGGGTATTCGTATTAGAAAACATAATTTCTCCACGAGGTAATCCTATTGCACCATACTGTGCAGGGCCTACGTATGGATACGTTGTAGACCCAACACTGATATTACCTTGGGCTAACGTCTGATGGCTGATAACTATCAGCAAGATTGACGCTGAAAATATAGTCTTCATATCATTTTTTGTTTTTGATTTCGTTCTTCATTGCTTGTATTTGCTTTTGCTGCTCAATCACATATAGTCTCAACTCCTCTATCTTCTTTTCCGAAGCATCGACACTAACTCTGCTACTTTCCTGTAGCTGTAGCACAAGCTTATTCTGATCAATGAGATGTAAGGTTAGTTCTTCGATCTTGCGAAGCAACAACATATTCATCTCTCCCAACTGCACACCATTCTTCTCCATCTCTTTTGCAGAGGGTACTTCAGGCAGGTGTTTGTGCTCATCGATGTACGACTTGATTTCATCCAGCGAGGCGAGCTTGTAGTCTTTTTCGAAGACGTAGTCGGGGCCGGGGACATTGAGATCAACTTTTACTTCTTTTCCGTAGATGGTACCATTCACGGTGAGTTTTTGGTTGGGGCTGGAGGTGCCGATACCAAGATTGCCAGCGTGTAACGTCATATACGTTTGGCCCGCATGGCCCCATTTCTGGATATCAGCTTGTGGATGTCTTTCCCACCACGTGCGCGTGTCAACCCCAGGAGTTAAAAAAGATCCGTCAATGGATATCCCGTCATGGAGCGTTGTAGTCCACCATTCGAAACCATTGGCATCTCTTCGTAGCCACAGATTACTCATAAAATAGTTGTCACCCTTTCCAGATACTCTTGATAGAAGTTGAGTACTACCGGCCATTGTGGCAAGTGGAGTGCTATTATATACTTCCAATTTTGCTCCTGGGTTAGTAACACCGATGCCCACGTTGCCCGATATAGTTGTGTTACCAACCAATGATATGCTGGCAGGTACTTGAGTGCTGCCGGCAGCATCCAATCCTCTCAGTACTATAGAACCTCCTCCATTACCATTCGGGTCACTCACGTTAATAAAAGCATGTTTATCCGCCCTCGTCACTGATAATTCTCCGTTTATATGCAAAGCTCTGATGGGAGTTGTAGTGCCAATGCCTACATTACCAGGCCGGTCAATAAACAGACCAGTGGAACCACCGAAGCTCGTAGAGGGTTGAAACGCCCAAGCGCCTGAATTCAAGACTCCCCACGACCACCAATTATAACCGCCAACACCGTCACTCGATGCCATCAGATTCAAAGCAGGTTTATTGAGCAATGATGGATTGATTTGAGTCAATCGATCAAATTGACCAAACGATGTGCTGATATGCAAAGAGGCATCTGCCTGATGTGCGCTGCCAGAAACCACAAGGGCACCACCCACAATATTCAATTTTGTGAATGGTCCGGGTGTCGTGGTACCAATACCAACGCTGCCAGCAGTAAAATAAACTGGATTTGTCCCTTGCCACTGTGCAAATAGCGTGACACATGCAAAGGTTAAGAAGGTTGCTAGGATTGTTTTCATGTTAGTTCCTATTGGTTTCAAGTTTGGCTATTCGCTCGTTTTGTTGGCTTATCAACTTTGTTTGAGAATCTAGCTTCTTATTCTGCTCAATCAAGTACAAGGTCAACTCCTCCACCTTTTTCAACAATAGCATATTCATTTCTCCTAATTGCACTCCGTTCTTTTCCATCTCTTTGGCAGAAGGCACTTCGGGTAAATGTTTGTGCTCATCGATGTATGATTTGATTTCGTCCAGCGAGGCGAGTTTGTAGTCTTTTTCGAAGACGTAGTCGGGACCTTGTATATTAAGATCTACTTTTACTTCTTTTGAATATACCGTACCATTGACAGTGAGCTTTTGATTAGGTGATTCCGTGCCGATCCCCACGTTGCCGCTGAATAGTGTCAAGGTTGGCACCAAGCTTGTGCCATTCCATGCTGAAAAGTTAAGTCTTCGAAACGAGCCTACTCCCGGAACATCAGCATATGATATAATGCTTTCGCCACCGCCACCCGATCTGTTCCAGCCAAAGGCAAGACCGGCATTGGTTTGAGGATTACTCGCGCCATTTAAATTACCATTAAAGTAAACCCATGCATTTGCTCCAGTACCTGCTGTATGGAGAATACTCAAAGGAGACATTGTGCCAATTCCCGCATTACCATTTCTTACTAATGAAAGAATGGGTGTTTGCCAACTTACAGGGGTGTCTTTGCCAGATGAATTCCCCGAAATGAAAAAATCCATACGGCCACCATTGCCAAGGTAGTGTATCATGCCTGATCCGGCAGAAAATGAGCCGACATCATTAGCATGCCTCACATTGCCAGAAGCCATTAGGTCGCCATTTACCTGCGTACCACTCTTATAGGCATTGAACAATATTGCGTTGGAACCACCCCACGCGCTCTGGGCAAATTGAATGTTTGTATAATCCCCAACAGTATGGTCATACACATTCAATGAGCCGGACGCGCTGTTTGGGTTGCGGGCACCACCAATATCCACCGATGTATTAAAACGACCATTACCGTTTACATCTAACTTATAGGTAGGTGCTGAAGTGCCAATGCCTACATTTCCAGAAGTCCCATCAATAACCATTCTATTGGCTGCACCAGCATCAAACCGAAGCCCGATTCCCGGGGGGTTAGTAGCTCCGACAACAACTTGAGTTGTGTTACCAGAAATAAGCCAAACGCCACCCCCCCTTAAAGGCTGATCAGCGTCAATGGCTATGGCACCACCCGCAACTTGAAGTTTATTGGATGGCATAAATGTTCCAATTCCAACATTTCCATTGGGCTTGACAACAAATCTTCCCCCCACGGTTCCGACTGCATCAATTTCAAATGATCCACTCCCATTCATGGAAAATGGGCTTATTCCTTCAAGCCTTACTGCACCTGAATTAGTATTGTATATAGCATTTCCATTTAATGCCCATTGTTGGGCAGATGAAAGGCTAACAAAAAAAATGAAAGTCAAAATGAGTAAACAATATTTTTTCATAGTCGACTTATTTGTTTTCTAATTTTTCAATTCGTGATTTAATAATCGCGTTGTCTGTTTTTAATGATTGATTCTCAGCCTTTAACTCAATCATATACAATGTCAACTCCTCCACCTTCTTCAGCAACAGCATATTCATCTCACCCAACTGCACACCATTCTTCTCCATCTCTTTGGCTGAAGGCACTTCCGGCAGGTGTTTATGCTTATCGATATATGATTTGATTTCATCCAGCGAAGCAAGCTTATAGTCCTTTTCGAAGACGTAGTCGGGGCCGGGAACATTGAGGTCGACTTTTACTTCCTTGCCATAGATTGTTCCATTAACTGTTAGCTTTTGATTGGGGTTGGTGGTGCCTATACCAACGTTGCCTGTTTTTAAAACCATGTAGGTGGAAGCGGCCGTACCCCATGATTGAATATCATCGAAAGCATTTCTTTCCCACCATGTCCGGGTGTCAACTCTAGGCGTAAGAAATGATGCATCTACTGATATTCCATCATGAATTACAGCCGTGTTCCACGAGCCACCGGCCACACCACGCACTATCCATTGGCTACTAAAAATATTGTTAGCGGCAGTGCTAGAGCCAAATCGCGTCATTAATTTTGAACTTCCCGCTGTTACTCCCAGCGGAGTATTGCTGTACAAATCAAGTAAGCTTTGAGGATCTGTGGTACCTATACCCACATTTCCCCCGTTGTTAATTCTCATCCTTTCAGTACCATTTTGAAGGAATTGAATTACGTTCACGCCATTATCACCTCTTCCGTTACCTCCCAATCGAATGTGGCCACCACTTGTCTGAACGCTCGGATTTGCCGCGTCAACTGGAACTCCCCCAACGAGATTCAGTTCATGGCCGCTATTTAGGCTTCCTATTAAACCTCCGTGAATTACTGTCGCACCTGGGTTGAGTAGAGATCTTACCGTAAGTCCACCGTTCTGATTCAAGTCCATTACCAGCTTATCACCTGCTCCCGGTACTTGCCCCGGTGCCCGTGACAGCCATTGAAACAATGGGAAATTGTCGCGACTATCAATTCGAAATCCACCCCCACGGTAGGGTTGATTAAGATTTTCTCCGCGAAAATTTAAACTCATATTTAAAATCGGGGTGGTGCCACCAGATTCTCTTGCGAAGCCCATCGGCAAAGCGGCACTCGTTATCTGCATATCACCCCCTGTTCGCAAATTTCCACCCACAGCCAAATTCCCTCCTATTTGAAGGCCGCTGTAAGAAAATTGAAATCGGTCCCAGCCCCAATCAGAGCCGAGCCATGGAGCAAAATAGGCAATCGTACTTCCATTGTCTGGCGTGTGAAATATCCATCGATTGCTGCCGTCCAATATAAGGTTGCTGTTGGCCGGCACCGTGTAATCCTGTGATAAAAGTGAGCCCGGTGCCATTACTAAAAGTAAGAGCGAAAATGTAATCCTTTTCATAGTCTTTTAAATTTCGATGTTAATGTATGGTGTAGCATTTACAACTAAGGCTCGGCATAGGAGTAATTCCTATACGATTTTCAAAACCTGCGTTTTTAGTTAAAAATTGCATCATTTTGTTTTACAAAAGACAAGGCTCACGCAGGGGTCGCACTACTTGCGACCCCGATCAACTGCCTCTATAGATGAATTGTGGTTTCGCAAACAAGTTATTTTTTTTTGTGTCAAGCGCAAATACTTTGTCACGATTTTTCGGGGAACCGCACAAATCATACGTCAGTTTTTCCTGACTATTAAGAATTCATTAAGACTACTTGATAGTTTTACTAATGCGCATCGTGGCGTGAGCACACCTGTGAAAGTGTTGCTACAAAAAAATAGTCCAACATTTGATTGAGCTGTTTAATATATGGATGGGATTGTTAAACAAAGAATTCTGTTTACGATCTACCACATTTCTAACAAAACAAAAACCTCCCGCATTGGCGGGAGGTTTTACGGAGTGGGTACGTCCATTACTTACGTTGTTTTGGTGAATGATAATTTACTTACTGCACGAAAGGCCGGACTGCTGGTGCCGAACACTGATCGCACATATTCTTTTACAGCTTGGCTCGTGTCATACAGACTATCCTTGCCTGTAGCCATAACCTGGTCTCGAATAGTGCGAGTCTGACGCCAGTCTACTGCCTTGAGTTTTACTTCGCTGTTGCTCTTGTATAACTCCAACAGGCGATCGTGTAGTTTTCCTAACTGCAAGTCTGCTTCATTGGGTTTGTACTCCGTCACACCTGCCAGTAGGGTGAGCAGCTTTTCAAACTCATGTGCTCGACTGTGAAAGTCCATGCCGCGAGCTCTTCGCTTCTTCCCAACAGGATTCTCGGTCAACGTCTTTCCCGATGGAACCGGTAGTCGGTCAGGTACCTTCGCGCCTTGCAGCTTTCGTACCATCGTTCGGGCATCGGCCACGGTTTGTCGTAGTGCTCCAGAGGAGCGAAGCGCACTGATGATGCGAGTGCTCAGCACACCCAGGTCGCTGAAGGCCACCTCTCGTTGGTTAGTGGCGTGATCATACGCACTGCGTGCTGTGTTTACGTCTTGCAGGCGCTCACGCGCCTGAACCAGCAGCTGGTGTAAAGCCGGCAAGGTGAGGTTGGGCGATCCGGGGTTATACGATCCTCCATACCCGGAGCAGAGGCCAGCGAGCTTCTCGAAAGCCTCTACGTTTTTGATGTTGGACATAACAGTATTTGTTTATGTTCTGCGCTTGTTTACGCACAGGTGCCATCGGCTCGTTGTACTTTTTGTAACTATTTTGAAAACTTTATTTCACTCAAAAACAGCAACTCGCGAATAGCAATTTCGTTTTGGTGCCCTGGTTTTTTAGAGTGGTAGAAAGATCTTAGTACCTTAAAAGCAGGCCGAGGGTACTCATTAGTCGGACAGAGGTGCTTACTTGTTCGCTACAGGTGCTTATTAGCTCAACGCAGGTGCTTACTTGCTGGCCGAGGGTGCTCATTAGTCCGGAACCTACACAAAACAAAAAAAGCAATCGTAACAACGACTGCTTTTCAACTGAGCCCCCTGTCGGAATCGAACCAACGACCTACTGATTACAAGTCAGTTGCTCTACCAGCTGAGCTAAGGAGGCCTATAACTTCCACTACACTTTTAACAGCCTACTGATTATCCCGCCTCAGCGGGACTCTACCATCCCGATAACTATCGGGAGAGCTAAGGAGGCCTATAACTTCCACTACACTTTTAACAGCCTACTGATTATCCCGCCTCAGCGGGACTCTACCATC
>JAIENH010000269.1 GCA_019751475.1 Cyclobacteriaceae bacterium | reverse complement strand
ATGCAGAGGGAAAATCGTTGGCCGAATTCACGAACCTCGAAAAACTCAACCTGAACAAAACCAAGGTGTCAGGAAAAATCGTTTCCGATCTTAAAAAACTAAAAAAGCTGCGGAGCCTTTCTGTAGCAGGCACTTCCGTGAATGCAGCTTCGCTGGAGGAAATTACATCGCTGCCGGAGTTGAAAGAGATTTTTGTATGGAATACGGCCGTGACGCAAAGCGAATTTCAATCACTTGAAAAGAAGTATCCCAATATCCGTTGGGATTTCGGATATCAGTCCAACGAAACGCTGCGACTCACACCTCCGATTTTATTAAATGACAGTCTCCTGATTAAAGAAGGACAATTCATCCGGTTAAAACACAATTTACCCGGCACCATTATTCGCTACACTCTTGATGGCAGCAAGCCCGACACGCTGACGAGTCCCGAATACAAAGGCCCCATTCCGATTGATCGCTATACGCGAATGAACACCATTGCTTGCCGTGAAGGTTGGTGGGCAAGCCAGTCTGTTGAGTTCATCTTTTTTAAGAGTGGTCACAAACCTTCATCCGTAGAGTTACTCACCGCTCCCGAAAAAGATTATCCAGGTGAAGGCGGCAAAACGTTAACTGACTTCACGAAAGGAAATGTGGATATTCTAAAAACCGGCAATGTCTGGCTCGGTTTTCGGTATAAGCCCTTCGAAGCACTCTTCACCTTCGAAAAAAACCCGGGTATTAGAGAAGTAACCGTGAGCTATGGAGAGAATGTGTATGCTTATTTAGTACCGCCCGAATCAATTGAACTGTGGGCTGGCAAAACTAAAGACCGTCTTCAGTTAGTGAGTAAGGTTGTGCCTGCGCAACCAACGAAGGCAGGAGCCACTCAGGTTAAAGGCATTGTTTTCTCCGTGGCCGGAAAGGATTTTACCTGTTTCAAACTCATTGCTCGCCCGGTGGCTAAGTTGCCGGAGTTCATTTCTAAAAAACGTGAAAAGGGCTGGTTCTTCGTTGATGAAGTGCTCTTTAATTGATGGCATCTCTAAAAACCCTTGCAGTTATACCGGACTTGTTCCGGTATCCCACTTGTGCTTTCCTGAGATAAGGATTCCGGCTCAAAGGCCGGAATGACGTTTCACTACTCAAGGGTTTTTTAAGAGATGCCTTTGAGAGACTTAGTGTGGCCTGTGTCGCCTCTTGGAAAAATTCTCCAATCGCTCTAATTGCTCGTTGGTCAACACCGGTCGCAGTTTTATCTGAAGAGAGTCCATCAGGCTGCGCATTTGTTCACTGGATTGCCATTCCAGAGACTCGATCTTTACCGATGTCTCTCGCACAATGGAGCGCAACTGAGACGCTTGCGTTGAATCAGGTTTGACGATCCGGAATACAATCTTTTCGAAACGTCCTTTGCGATCCATTCGCCCCTCCGATCGATCCCAGCCTCTCGAATGATCACCTCCGCGATGACGCATCCGGCCGTAGAAGGCTGGCACCAGGGAACCAATCAGGATGCCGATAATTAAAGTGAGTACGAGATACAGGGCTGCTTTTTTTCGTTCGGGTGTCATGCTATTCGTTTGTTAATGGTTGCAAAAAATCAAAAGAGAGAACATCTTCATCTGCCGAAACCGTTGAGGCCTCTTGCAATCCAAGCACGGAGGCCACATCTACTTGCTCAGCAAACAAAATGTTTATAGCAAGCAGGGCGACAAAAATTCCAATTGCTGCCAACTGATATTTTCGAAAAAAGAATACGATCTGATCATCAATCTCCGTGCGCAGTGATTGAATACGATTGATCACTTTCTGCGCAAAGTAAGGTCCAAAGGAGGCATTGTCTTTTCTAACCATTCGTTCGCGCAGGGTGCGATGCTTCTCGAGTTGTTGAGCAAGACCATCGTGACTTCGAAGTGCCTCTGACAATTGCTGCCGCTCCGCTTCACTGATATCTTCATCCAGTGATCGGATGAACAAATTTTCTGCTTCTGTAGCGTTCATATCTCCAGGTGTTTACTTAATTCTATCTTCAATTTTTTCTGCGCGCGCGACAATCGTGAAAGCACTGTGCCCATGGGCACTCCTAAAATAGTGGCGGTCTCTTCGGTGGAGTAACCTTCCAGCATGCGTAGCGTCACCACCGACTGAAACTCCGGGCCGAGACGATTTACTTCATGCATCACCCAATCGCGTAAATCGCTGGTTTCGTCCGGTGCCTTCACCTCGCTTGCTTCCTCTTCTTTCGCAAAAAGAGAAAACCTGCGTTTTCTTCGTTTAATCTCATTAAGCGAAAGATTGATAGCAATCCGGATCAAATAAGTGCTCACGGCCGACTCACCTTTAAACTTATCCAAGGCTTGGTAGAAACGTATGAACACGTCTTGTCCTACGTCTTCGGCTTCAGGCGTGGCACCCAACATAGAGTGCACCACTCCTGCTACCTTCCCTTCGTGCCGCACGACTAATTCCTTAAAGGCTTGCGCATCGCCCTGTTTGGATCGTTCTACCAATTCCTCATCGGTTTGTACCATGGTGGCGATTACTTCTTTTTGCGCTTGTGGATTAGACAAAGACAGGAGTGGCTTTATTCCCGTCCGCTGAAATATTTTAAACTGAACTACCTTCGGCTAAAAGCCGAAGGGTTTAGTATCGGCTAAAGCCGACTGAAGCAATGCATATAGACTCGGAAATCATTCGGGAGAAAATCGCTGAGTCATCTAGTGTTCGCTTCATACAAAATTATTAAACTAAAGTCTTCGCCTAAAGGCGAGGGATTTTCCCCCAGATACAGACATTAAAGATACGGCAAAAGAAAGAGCCCTCGAGTTCTTTATATTTGGCGCTCGAAACCAATTTCTATGAAACTCACCGCTCGTAACACCCATCGCGACCTGGCTTACTTTTTTGTCGGATTGATCATAGCCTTTTCTATCTCCGGTATTTTTCTAAATCACCGGCAGAGCTGGCACCCCAGACGCTATACCGTCAGTACGGAAGGAATCTCTGTAGCTGCGCCTCTCATTAAAGATTCAGTGACAGATGCCTATATCAGCCGGTTTACCAGAGAGAAAAATATTCAAGACGATCTCAGGCGCTTCCAGGTCAATGATCAACAGGTGCGCATCTCCTATGTAACTCATGATGTTGAGATTGACCTGGCAACCGGCCAGGGTAAAATCATTACCTACCGCATCACACCTCTGCTCGGCCAGATGACGCAACTGCATCAAGACACCAGCAAGTGGTGGATTTATTATTCTGATGCATTTGGCGTGGCCATGTTCATTATTGCCCTTACGGGAATGTTCATCGAAAAAGGTCAAAACAGTTTCCGAAGTCGCGGCTGGTGGCTCGCATTACTAGGCATGGTGTTTCCACTTATCTTCTTGATTTTACTTTCGTAATAAAACTAAGACGTCTGACACCATATAAGACGTCAAGACACCTTGGAGGTGTCAGACGTCTGTAAAGCCTAAGCAGAATTTCTCGCAGCATTGATAATGCCAAACATGCAGCGGATAATCAGCTTGCGATAGATGGCGTCATTTTCTTTATCGCGACCAGTGCGCAATTGCATGAGTGAAAACTGCTGGATAGTAATAAGCGGAAGCACAATACGTTCGCGCAAACGAATAGACTCCCGTCCGGCCGGGAGGTTGTCCATCAACTCTGGCATGTTGCTGAGTTGAAGAATCATCTTCTTCGACAGTTCGTATTCTGCAAAAAGTTTTTTCCAAAAAATCCCAAACTCCGGATCGCTGGAAAGATAAGCTGTAGCCGGATAAAATGTTTTTGTCAATGACATCATACTGTTGCTCACCAGTGTGCGAAAAAACAGCGACCGCTGATAAAGCGACTTCAATTCATCCCAACGACCCTGCTCCTGAAGTTTTTGCAATGCACTGCCCACCCCATAAAAACCCGGGATATTTTGCTTCATCTGAGCCCACGAACCAACAAATGGAATAGCGCGCAGGTCTTCAAACTTCAAACCCTCTCCTGCCGAACGCTTTACCGGGCGTGACCCGATATTAGTATCACCGAAAAATGAAAGCGGTGTTACTTTTTCGAGATAAGGCACAAACTTCGGATCGTGTTTCAGATCAAGGTACGCCCGATGGCCTTCCTCCGCGAGTTGGTCAAGCAGTTGCTTGTCTTCTGCAGATAATTGACCGGCAGGATGACCAAATACACTTCCCTCCAATCCAGCCGAAAGCAATTGCTCCAGGTTGTATTGACACGAGGCTACCTTCCCAAAGTTTGAACTAATGGTTTGTCCCTGGATAGTGATTTGTACTTCTTTGTTTTCAATCGTGTCACCGAGCGATGCGTAGAAGTCGTGCGTGTTGCCGCCACCGCGTGCAGGCGGGCCACCTCGTCCATCAAAAAAGAGTGCGGTGATGCCGTATTTGCGCGAGACTTCAGTCAGTGATTCTTTTGCACGGAAGATAGACCAGTTGGCTCGCAGATAGCCTCCGTCTTTGGTACCATCCGAAAAGCCAAGCATGATCGTTTGCTTGTTGCCTCGCCTGGCAAGATGCTCGCGATACTCCGGGATGGCATAAATCTCATCCATGATTTTTTGCGCATGGGCAAGATCATCTATCGTTTCAAAAAGCGGTACAATATCCAGCGCCAGAAATCCTTTATCGGCTACAAGCCACTTGGCTAATTGATAAACCTCTATAATGTGAAAAGCGCTCTGGCAATTACTGATGATGTAGCGATGGCAGCCATACGGGCCATTTTCTTGCTGAATGGTCTTAATGGCTTGAAAGCTGGAAATGGTTTCCTGAAGAACAGCATCGCTTGAAGAAACATTGGCAATTGTTTTCACCGAAAGCAGCACTTCGACTTTCTGATGACCTGTGGACTTCTCTAATATCATTTCATCCATGCCATTGCCTGCAAGCAATGCCCTCACAATCGCCTCATGCTTGCGTCCGTCCTGGCGTATATCCAACGTGGCAAAGTGAAAACCGAATACCTTTATCTTCAAAATGAATTCATCCAGTAAATCCAAAAAAAGTCCATCATGGCGCTCTACCAAAATCTTCCGAGCTTCATGCAGGTCTGCCAATAATTCATCGGCTGTCTTGTACGCATCACCTCCATATAAGGCACCGTATATCTTTCGCTCAATCTGATGCACCAGTGGCTCCACACCCTCGAAGGTGAATCTGCGCTTCAATTGACGGATGTCATTATAGTAATTGCGCAAAATTCCCTGACGCAAGCGCTGAGCCACTTGTAGCGTGATGATAGTTGTAACAAACGGATTGCCATCCCTGTCACCACCCGGCCAAAAACCAATGGTAATCAGCCGGTCGTTTTTCCATTCGTCTACTGAAATAGATGCGCCTTTCATCAACTGATGAAGAATAGCAGGAGCTGCACGATAAAAGATATTTTCCAGGTACCAGCACAAACTCACCGCCTCATCAAACGGTGTGGGCTTCTGGCGATTGATAAATCCTGTTTTACCAAGTTGCTGCAAAAGTAAATTGATCTGTTGCAATTCATTTTTACGAATGGCTTCTTCCAAGTCGGTGAGAATGGCCAGCACGTGACCCGGATAAAATTGCGTGGGATGAGCCGTAAGAACCACGCGCACCGAAAAATCATCCAGTTGTTTTTTTAATTCTGCACGCTTGCTGTCTGCATCCGCACGCAGCAGCAAGGCATCCACCGATCCCTTTCCACGGAGGTCATTAATTTGCTCAAAGGAAGAGTCCTCCACCGAATCAAAGAGCACTACTTGTCGCTCAATGTATTGAATAACGCGAAAGAGAAAATCGAATTTTTCCTTTTCAGAAATGCCCGGTGAAAAATCCTGAAAAAACTTGGCAATAATCTGATCAGGATTCAATCCGCTCTCAAAGCCCTGCTCACATGCTTGCTGCAACAAGGGAAGAAAATTCCCAGTTTTCGAAATTCCCTGAAAAGGGAGGTTGAGAAACAGGCTGTTGTAGATGGAAAAGCGGGCCGAGACAATGGAGTTGAGGGTGTTCACAGTCAGAATATTTTGTAGAAGTGCTTACGACAAGATTTTAAGCCCAACAATTTACAATTGTTTAAAGAGAAATACGGCTTTTTTGACCCTGATTATCGGTTATTCAAAAAATTCATAATTTGTTCAATTGACATATTGCCCGAAGTAGGGTAAATTTTGGATTCATTTGTCTAACCTCCTTGTGGCTATGAGAAAATTCGTTACTCCCGCTGTTTTGGTGATATTGCTCTCCTCCTGCCTTGGCTATAAAGAATTGCCCGTAGAATACGATTACAGCTACCGTGGCAATTTTAAAAAATACAGAACGTTTGAGATCATGCGCCCGCTCGGACTGGAAGACTCCAGCATGATGAATGCCGTGATTGAAAAGTCTATCATATCACGGATGCGCTTTCTCGGCTACAAGCAATCCGAAACACGCCCCCATCTTATCATCGGCTTCAAGATGTATAACGACAGCCTTAAATTCAATGGCTACAACCAACCCGATATTGAAGAATGGGTACGCTCTCAAAATGAAAATCTCAACTACGAACAGCAGAAATACAACCTCAAGACGGGCACGCTGCTTATCCAGTTTTTTGACAGGCGCCAGAACCGTTCCATCTGGCAGGGTTATGCTACTACCATGTATGGGAACATTGACTTCCACAACAACCGCCACCTCAAAAATGCGGTGATTTCCATCTTAGACAAGTATCGTTTCTGGGCCGATGGCTTTATAGAAGGTACCGCGCCCGTGGAAGATAAAGGCCTCTGACGGCCCTAAAATCTTAGTCTACGGGTTTTTCTTTAGCAAATTAATCCTACCTTTGCCCACCCAAAATGCGCCCTGTAAGGTCAGGAAGGCAGTTTAGGAAGGTATTGCCCGATGGTGTAACTGGCAACACGCTTGATTTTGATTCAAGAAAGTCCAGGTTCGAGCCCTGGTCGGGCAACCAGAATTAAAAAAATCCCGCTAAGCGGGATTTTTCATTGACTCTATGGCAGTAAAAATATTTTCAGGGCGCGCTACTGTTTACTTGGCTGAAAAAATCGCCCAGGCCTACGGTGAGTCATTGGGTGAGGTGAACTACCAACAGTTCAGCGATGGCGAGATGTCGCCTTACCTCACCGAGTCGGTGCGCGGTCACGATGTCTTTATTGTTCAATCTACCTTTCCCCCGGCTGATAATTTCATGGAGCTATTGCTCATGATTGATGCTGCCAAGCGAGCCAGTGCTGAAAATGTAAACGTTATCATCCCCTACTTTGGCTATGCCAGGCAGGACCGCAAGGACAAACCGCGTGTGGCCATTGCCGCCAAGATGATTGCCAACCTGCTCTCGGCTGCGGGAGCGCATCGCATCATGACCTGCGACCTGCATGCAGACCAGATACAAGGTTTTTTTGACATTCCCGTAGATCATCTGGATGGAGCTTATATTTTCATTCCCTACTTAAAGTCGCTCAACCTTTCAAACATCATGTTTGCTACCCCTGACGTGGGCGGCATCAAGAGGGCACGGTATTTTGCCAAGCACTTTAATGCAGACCTAGCCGTGTGCGATAAGTACCGGAAAGAAGCCAATAAGATCGAGTCCATGCGCCTAATTGGCGAAGTGGAAGGTAAGGATGTGGTACTGGTGGATGACCTCGTAGACACAGCCGGCACAATCTGCAAGGCTGCCGCTCTTCTCAAGGAAAATGGTGCGAAGTCGGTGAGAGCTGTTTGTACTCATCCCGTGCTCAGTGGCAAGGCCTACGAAAACATTGAAGGTTCTAACCTTGAAGAGATTGTAGTGACGGACACCCTACCGCTGCGTGGGCAGTCCAGCAAGCTTAAAGTATTGACGGTGTCCAATCTATTCGCGAAAGCTATCCGTAAAATACACGACCACGAGTCGATCAGTTCACTTTTTATCAAGTTGTAATTCTCTTAAAACTAAAACCATAAACAATTAACTATTATGAAAACTGTTGAGATTATAGGGTATCGAAGAGCAAATCTCGGCAAGACCGACTCTGAAAACATCCGTCAGGAAGGTAATGTGCCGTGCGTTCTCTATGGAGGTGGTGAGCAAGTGCATTTCTACTCTCCTGTTATTTTATTCCGCGACCTGGTGTACACCAATGAGGCGCACTTTGTGCACCTGAACATTGAAGGCGAAGAGTGCCAGGCCATTCTCCAGGAGGTGCAGTTTCACCCGGTGAGTGAGATCATCCTGCATGCTGATTTTCTCCGCATCAGCGAAGACAGAAAAATCAAAATGGAAATTCCGGTGCGTCTTACTGGCCAGGCCCCTGGCGTGGCCAAGGGTGGTACATTGGTGCGCAAGCGCGCTACTTTAAAAGTATTGGCGTTCCCGAAAGACATGCCTGATCACATTGATGTAGATGTGGCTGAGCTTGATTTCCACCACGCCATCAAGGTATCGGATGTGAAGATCCAGAATCTGATTTTCACAGATCCCGCACAGGCGTCAATCGCGGTGGTGGAAGTGCCCCGTGCTGCTAAGATGGCCGCTGAAGATGCTGCGAAAGCGGCTGAGACAGCAGCTGCAACTCCGGCAGTGGAAGGTGCTGCTCCGGCAGCGGGTGCTGCGGCCCCTGCGGCTGGTGCTGATGCCAAGAAGGCCGAAGCTCCTAAGAAAGACGAAGGCAAGAAGAAATAAGCCTAGATCTTTTTTAAAATACACCCCTTTTCCCTTTGCGGGGAAAGGGGTTTTTTAATTTTACATCATGAACTACCTCATTGCCGGCCTCGGCAACATCGGCCCGGAGTATGAACTCACCCGCCACAACATCGGCTTCCTCGTACTTGACCGGCTGGCAGACGTCCATAAAGTTGAATTTACAACTGACCGGCTGGCCGATAAAGCGGAGATGAAGTTCAAAGGTCGCAAGCTCACACTTATCAAGCCCAACACCTACATGAATCTCAGCGGCAAAGCCATCGCCTACTGGATGCAGGCCTTGAAGATTCCAAAAGAAAACCTGTTGGTAGTTGTAGATGAAATCGCACTTCCGTTCGGCACCTTGCGCC
>JAIENH010000024.1 GCA_019751475.1 Cyclobacteriaceae bacterium | reverse complement strand
AGGCTTCTGCAATACCATTGTCTTTCAAGACAGTGCCTATCCGCGCGTGCTCGGCTTCTGATTCTTCTTCAAGCTCATACATATCACCCAGAATGGCCACTTTTCTATCGGCCTTCATCTTCGCCAGGTTTGTTATAGCTGCCTCCATCGAGCTGGGGTTCGCATTGTAAGCATCCAGCAACACAGTATTCGTTGCCTTTTTGATAACCTGCGAGCGCATATTGCCAGGCACGTAGCTGGTCACCGCTTCGTTTGCATGTGATTCGTTCACGCCAAAAAATTTTCCAATGCACAAAGCCACAGCAATGTTTTCAAAGTTGTAGGCTCCCATCAACTGAGTGTTTATCTCTTGGCCAGTCTCCGTTCGAATAAGTAGATATGGATCGGAGCTTAGCAATTCACAGTGATAGTAGTCACCCTTGGCGGGATAAAAGACCGGTTTCTTAAATCGCTTGGCCATATTGGCCAGTATCGGATTTTGCGAGTTGATAAACACTGTGCCATCGCGGTTAATCAAATGCTGATATAACTCCGATTTTCCCCGGATAATGTTTTCAAAACCACCGAACGTACCAATGTGCGCCTTACCAATATTGGTGATGAATCCGTGCGTGGGGTTAGCGATCGTGCTGAGGGAAGCAATTTCACCCACGTGATTGGCACCCATCTCCACAATCGCAATTTCATGCGTGCTATTCACTGACAAAAGCGTAAGCGGCACCCCGATGTGGTTGTTCAAGTTGCCTTGGGTAGCGAATGTTTTGAATTTTTTGCTCAGCACTGCATTGACCAACTCTTTGCTGGTGGTCTTGCCGTTGCTACCGGTAAGGCCAATCACCGGTATGGTGAGTTGGCTCCGGTGGTAGCTTGCCAGCTCCTGTAAAGCTGTCAGACCATCGTTCACCAAAATGTACCTGCTGTCCAGTGCGTAGCGAGCATCATCTACGACAGCATAGCGGGCGCCCTTGGCAAGTGCCTCGGCAGCAAACTCATTCGCGTTAAACGTGGGGCCTTTGAGCGCAAAGAATACCGAACCGGACGTGATCTGTCGTGTGTCGGTAGAAACTTTACCGCTTTCTAAATACTTTTGGTACAATTCCAGGGTGCTCATGAGATATTTAGGCATGAAAGATAACAGCCTGAAAACGTACAGCGTTATAACAACAACAAATTAATTCACGTGCGCCCTCTTTTTTTTCTGCTCTTCATTCTCGCTGTTCCGGCCGCGGCACAATTTACCTACACGCAAGACCAATCCATACCGGTAGAAGTGAACGGCAAGACACTGCGCAATGCCTGGGCCGGTGGATTAAACTCACCTCAGATAAACACACTTGACCTGAATGCTGACGGCCAGGCTGACTTAGTAATATTTGACAAGACTGCTGGTAAGATCGTCACGTTTCTGGCGGTTAATAGTCAATACCGCTATGCCCCTGACTATGAAAATCTTTTTCCTACTGAAGTTTCCACCTTCGTGCTGCTGCGTGATTACAACTGCGATGGGAAGAAAGACCTTTTTACGTTTGGTCAGATTGGCGTGCTGGTGTTTCAAAACGTTACCCAGGCAGGTAAACCACTTTCGTGGAAAAAGCTTTCGTTCTATAACGCCAATACCCGGCTCAAAAGTGATGTGCTACTTACGCTGGGATTCTCAGGAAAAATTAATCTCCTCCCCGGCACAAACGACTTGCCCCATTTTGCCGACATGGATGGTGACGGAGACCTTGACGTGCTCAACATGCGCTTTGTAAACCCCAGCACGGCAGAGTATCACAAAAATTTCAGCATGGAGCGATACGGCCGGTGCGACTCGCTCGAACTTGAGCGACAAACCCAGAACTGGGGTGGCTTTGAAGAATGCAATTGCGGAAAGATTGCTTTTGGAAAGACCTGCGCTCAACTTGGTGGACGTGAAGAACGAACGGAGCACACAGGAGGCAAGGCACTGCTCGCCCTCGACCTGGACAATGATGGAGACAAAGATCTCATGTTTTCAGAAGAAAATTGCTCGCGTATTTACTATATAGAGAATCAGGGCACCGCTGCCGCTCCAGTCCTTAACAACTTTACGCTGGCACCTCCTACCGACCCCGTTGGCATTTTGTTCTATCCCGCCCCATACCTGGAAGATGTAGACTTTGATGGAAAACCCGATCTGCTGTCTGCGCCCAACTTGGGCAATCGCACGCAGCTTAGTATCAATTTTAAAGAATCCCTTTGGTACTACACCAATACTGGTTCGACTCAAGTTCCCAACTTCACTTTCGTGAAAAATAATTTTTTACAAGATGAAATGATTGATGAAGGAGACGGGGCCGCCCCGGCCTTTACGGATATTGACAATGACGGAGACCTCGATTTATTTATTGGAAAATACATAGGCGATAATTTACGAGGCTCTGTTTCTTTCTACGAAAACACAGGCAATCGTTCTGCCGCTGCCTTTAAGCTTATCACGAACGATTACTTAAGCCTCAGTGGTCTTGGCTTCTACAACATCAAGCCGCAGTTTGCCGACCTGGACGGTAACGGTGGCATTGACCTGATCTTCACCGCTACTCAGCAACAAAACGGCAGAACCAATCTCTACTATGTTGCCAGCAGTAGCAATACATCCTCCTCCTTTAATGGACGCCAGGTGCAGGCAATAAGTTTTAACATAGATTTCAATGAGAATGTTACGCTGGTGGATGTCGATCAGGATGGCAAACTCGATTTGTTAGTAGGTCAATCTACAGGGGCATTAGAGTATTGGCGAAACACCGGAAGCGGCAACACATTTGAACTGATAAACAATGCGTATCTCGGATTGGACGAAAGCATAACCCGGCAAAATCTCTCTGTATCCGTAGGCGACTTGGACGGTGACAGTCATGAAGATCTGGTAGCCGGTGATCAGACTGGCCAGGTTTTAGTTTTCTCCGATTTTCGCTCTGCGCTTTCAGGCACTCAACCGTTTACCGATTTGGTTTATAACTCTATTTCAAAAACATATTCAAAGAAAAATCTTGGAAGGCGACTACGACCCGTGATTGTCAATTTACTGGGCACCGACAAACCGGAGATCATTATCGGAGGCACCCAAGGCGGATTGACCGTGCTGAAAAACGACAATGGACGCGTGTTGAGTGACCGGCCCGTGGTGCAACTTTTTCCTAACCCGCTTACCAGCAATGAACTGCTCTCCATCAAAGCAGATCGTGCAGTAACCATGGATGTGTTTACCGTACTGGGCAAAAGGCTTGGTGCTTCAGCGCTGGTTCCGTCCAATGAAATTGTTGACTATTCCCTTCAAGGTTTTTCACCCGGTGTCTATATTGCCCGCTTTACAGCCGGAGCAAAGAGCACGGCCCTTCGTTTCGTTATTTATTAGCTAACATGAATAAATCATTAGCCGTCATCTTTGATATGGACGGTGTATTGGTAGACAGCAATCCCTACCATAAAATAGCGTTGAAGCAGTTTGCCCAGCAGCACGGTTATGACTTGGATGAACAACAGCTGCGCGAAAAAATCTATGGACGCACGAATAAAGAATGGCTAACCAATTTGTTTGGCAAATTGCCGGATGATCTGATTCATCGCTATGCGGAAGAAAAAGAGCAACTGTATCGTGACTTGTTCGCGCAAGACATTCGTCCGGTGAAAGGGCTTATCAAGTTTTTAGATTTATTGGAGAGCAATAATGTTCCAAAGGCCATTGCCACCTCAGCACCGCCTTCCAATGTTTCCTTTACGCTGTCGCGAACGAATACTGGTCACTATTTTTCCACGGTTCTAGACGACACCTTTATTACCCATAGCAAGCCCCATCCTGAAATTTACCTGAAAGCAAGTGCGGCTATTGGCCAGACCCCCGCCAATTGCATCGTCATTGAGGACTCATTATCAGGAGTAGCGGCCGGAAAGGCGGCTGGCTGCCGGGTAATTGGAATTACCACCACCCACACCCCGGAGGAATTGCATGCTGCAGATTTCATTATTCATGATTTTGACGGGCTTTCAATGGATGTTTTGAATGATGTTCTTCATACACGCTGAAACGCGATATGAGGTCTTGATAGTACTACATAGGATCAATACATAAAGCCAAATAACCACAACGGTATTTTGTTATGTGTGCCGTTCTCAATATCATCTGCTGCCACAAACGAATGAGTTAAATCTCTTAATTGGCTGCTACTTTTGTCTTTGCCTCCCACTTCGAATGTGTAGATTTCATCAACTAAAAAATCTCCCTGGGAGGGTAAGGCAACACGGTGGCCATTGTTTATAAATTGGTTTAAAAAAAAGGCCTCACGTAAAGAACCCTTATCCGCCTTGGTTGGCGAAAGTGCGTAGTGGAGATTCGTGTTTTCTAAAAATAGTTTATCAGGTTTTTGTAGGGTACTGATGCTTTTACCTGCGGCTACAAGTGAATTGGTCAGCCGTGCTTTATCCAGATAAGTAAGGTATTGAACGAGCGTATTACGATGTATTCCAATCTTCTCTGCCAATTTGGTAATGTTAGGTTTAAAAGGAACATTGGTTGCCAATATGTAGAGAAGTTGATAAATCTTGCGAGTGTTAGCGGAATCAAAACCATCAATGAATCGCATATCGGTTTCGATAACCATTTTTACTAATTGTTCGAGACGTAAGTAGTACGTGTTCAGGTTTTCGGCAAAAAATGGATAGTAACCTTTTTTTAAATAGTCAGGTAAGTGCTGCAATGGCTTAAACAATGCCATTAAATCCAAGGCAATTGACGTATGTTTTTCTACTATATCTGTCAAGTTCAAAGCTGGTACGGTGGCCACTCCTGTGAAAGAAAGGTATTCCCGATACGAGAGACCCGGAAGATGATATTGTACTGCTCTACGACTGAGGTCAGCATTTTGCCTAAGCAAGTCAGTTATAGAAGATCCCGTAAAAACAATTTTTACGTTTGAATAGGTATCGTACAAGTTCTTGATCTCGCGTGACCAGTCAGGATACTTATGCACTTCATCAATAAAAAGCATTTCACCTCCCTGTTGAAGAAAGCTTTCGGCAAAATCGACTAGTCGATTCTCTGTAAAATAAATATCATCAAGGGACAGATAAGTAGCTGCTTGAGTTATGCCAAACTGCTGCTTAAGGCGCTGTAGTAGCAACGTTGTTTTTCCAGTTCCTCTAGCGCCTAGTATCCCAATCAATCTGTCTGACCAGTCAACTTTTTGGGCAAGAGACCTAGTAAAGGTTGAAGACTGATTTTGAACCAAAATATTTGATTTTCGAAGTATTTGTTCCATTACGCTGTTTTAAAACAGCAATTTAAATAAAAATCGCTTATCTAGATATAAACATTTATAAACTCTCCGGCTGTTTACATGATGTCTACAGGCGGATAGCCGATACGGCTAATCTTACTTTCGAGTCTTTATTTTCGGGCGGGTTTGAAAATTGGGCCTATTCTACCGATATTTGCAGTCCTTTTTAGAGAAAGGTTTATAAATCAACGACTTATGGCAAGGGTTTGCGAAATTACTGGTAAACGTCCGCACGTAGGAAACAACGTTTCTCACGCGAATAATAAATCCAAGAGAAGGTTCTATCCCAATCTTCAAACAAAGCGCTTTTTCGTGCCGGAGGAAGGCAAATGGATCACCCTGAAAGTTTCGACTAAGGCGATCAAAACCATTAATGCCAAAGGCATCACAGCCGTGCTCAAAGAAGCTCGTGAAAAAGGAACATTGGCAAACTGATAAATAACGAAAGATCATGGCAAAGAAGGGCAACCGCATACAAGTGATTTTGGAGTGCACAGAGCACAAGGCCACCGGCCTGCCGGGCATGAGCCGCTACATCACTACCAAAAACAGAAAAAACACTACCGAGCGTATTGAACTGAAGAAGTACAACCCGGTAATGAAAAAGTATACCTTACACAAAGAAATTAAGTAATCATGGCAAAGAAAGTAGTTGCATCGCTTAAGAAAACAGACGGCAAAAGTTTCGCAAAAGTGATTCGTGCTGTCAAATCAGAAAAGACCGGGGCCTATTCCTTCCGCGAAGAAATTGTGCCGGCTGACCTGGTAAAAGAAACATTGGCCAAAAAAGGCTGACCTTCAAGGGTCGAGAAGAATATAAAGTCCCGCAAGGGACTTTTTTGTTACCGCATACTAACCGCATGTCACTTTTTAGCAATCTGTTTTCCAAAGAAAAAAAAGAGACTCTTGACAAGGGCCTGGAGAAATCCAAAGAGAGTTTCTTTGGCAAACTCAGTAAGGCACTCGTTGGCAAATCGAAAGTAGATGATGAGGTGCTTGACAACCTGGAAGAAATCCTGGTGGGTTCAGATGTAGGCATTGACACCACCGTAAAAATCATAGAACGAATTCAGCAGCGAGTAGCGCGCGATAAGTACGTGGGTACGGATGAATTGGACCGTATTCTAAAAGAAGAAATTGCGGGACTGCTGGCTGAAAACCAAACCAGCGACATCCAGGACTTCGATACACCTGTAGATAAAAAACCGTTTGTGCTCATGGTGGTGGGAGTAAATGGGGTTGGTAAAACTACTACCATTGGAAAACTTGCCGCCCAATACAAAAAACACGGCAAGCAAGTGGTACTCGGTGCAGCCGATACATTCCGCGCGGCAGCGGTAGACCAGTTAAAGCTCTGGGGCACACGTGTGGGTGTACCTGTCATTGCCAAGGGCATGAATACCGACCCTTCCGCGGTAGCGTATGAGGCTGTGGAGGAAGGTGTGCGATTGCAAGCTGATGTCATTATCATTGATACAGCAGGGCGCTTACACACCAAAGTGAATCTGATGGCTGAGTTATCAAAAATCAGGCGCGTGATTCAAAAGGTAATTCCGGATGCGCCTCACGAAGTGCTTTTGGTACTTGATGGCAGCACCGGTCAAAATGCTCTCATTCAGGCGCGTGAGTTCACGAAGGCAACAGAAGTAACTGCTCTTGCTATCACTAAATTAGATGGCACCGCCAAAGGTGGGGTGGTAATTGGCATTTCCGAAGAATTCAAAATACCAGTAAAGTATATTGGTGTAGGCGAAAAAGTAGACGACTTGCAGGTATTCAACAAAGCCGAGTTTGTAGACTCATTGTTTAAGCGGAACTAAAGGTTTCTTGGGCTTCTCCCGTTTAAACGGAATGCGCCAAAACACCTGGTAATTAAAACCCCAATAGATCGACCGGGAGAATAATCCATAGCCCGGAATATCATAAGTCTTCAAGTCGGTGTCACCTGTTACCTTCGGGGAGAATTTCATTCGGCCGGTATAGCCCATCCAAAAACCTTTCCAGATTTTGACACGCAAACCTGTAACCAACTCGCCCCAGCCTGCAGTCACTTCTTCATTTTCAAGTGTCTTTTGAATATCTCCAAAATAAGGATCAGACACACTAAACGTTGATGCCTCACGGAATGTGGCGCGACCGTATCGAAATCCAAGGAAAAACATGTTTCGATCCGGGTCCTTCTTCAACAAATTAAGGTCAAGACCGGCCCGCCAATAGCTGCCATTGTTTTCATACGTGCCGCCACCTGCCACATCGTACGTCCGTCCCCAATTTCCCACATCTCCTGACAAATAGAACTTTCCCAAATCGATGTCACCGTTTACTTCCCAGCCTTTAAAGGTTGGCACTTTTGCATCGCGGTATACTGACAAGAGATCAACACCGAAACGAAAGGAGCGAATGGTAAATTTTTGCCGAAGGCTATCAGGTTTTTTTTCGCGATAGGCTGCTTCAGTCGTGTCCGACTCATCCAACGGTGGAGGTGTTGGTGGTGGTTGCTGACCAAATGCTCCTGCGATTATACAGCAGCACAACGCCAGGCTACAGCTTAATCTCCACATTAACGATCTTATCACCTTTTGTAAGTTGATTGGTAATGATCCGCACATTGGTAAACGAGGTGGACAAGACCACCAGGTTGGTATAAAACACAAACGCACCACACTCCGGTCCGAGAATTACATTTTGTGGCGTGTAGCCTAGCTGTAGCGTATCGGTACGTGTAGGAAAGTTAAATCGATAGGTAACTTGTGTCGCACTTGCGTTGACGGGAAGTGATACACTGGGAACTTTTTTATCGCGATAAAAAATACTGTCTGTGCCGCGCAACGTCACGGAAGAAATGGTGACTACCGTATCATTGATGGTGCCAATCTTTTTGAAAGAAATAACCGCCTTATTGGTGGACGTAACCAGGCAATCCGGCTGGTCGAGGCAGGCAGAAAACAGTAAAATGAGCAAGCCTAGAGGCAAAAAACGCACGGATTGGAATTTATTTTCAAATATAGAAGTTCACCACCCAAACCACTTAATTTTGCGGGCTAATCATCAAAAACCGTGCGAGTAAAAGGTAATAAGAGCACAAAAGTGAATATTGTTACGTTGGGCTGCTCTAAAAACAGTGTGGACTCTGAGGTACTGCTTACCCAACTGCGTGGCAACGGCATTGATGCCGTTCACGAATCAAAAAAAGATGATTCCAATGTGGTGATCATCAATACCTGCGGATTTATTGATAATGCCAAGCAAGAATCCATCGATACCATTTTGCGGTATGTAGATGCTAAGGAAGAAGGTCTTGTTGAAAAAGTGTATGTGACCGGGTGCCTCTCGCAGCGATACAAAGATGATCTTGAAAGAGAAATTCCCCAAGTAGACGCCTGGTTTGGCACGCGTGACTTATCTCGGCTGTTGAAGCAACTGAATGCCAACTACAAACACGAGCTGGTAGGCGAGCGCATCCTCACTAACCCAGGCCACTATGCGTATCTAAAAATATCCGAAGGGTGCGACCGACCTTGCTCTTTCTGCGCCATTCCGCTGATGCGAGGCAAGCATGTGTCACGGCCGATGGAAGAGCTTGCGCTCGAAGCCCGGAATCTTGCCAAGAACGGCACAAAAGAACTTCTGCTTATCGCACAAGATTCTACCTACTACGGATTGGATATTTACAAAAAGAGGGCTTTGGCCGATCTGC
>JAIENH010000565.1 GCA_019751475.1 Cyclobacteriaceae bacterium | reverse complement strand
TGAAAATAGCTGATGCCGGCTTTCATAGCTACCCTGTTTGGTCGCCAAGTGGAGAAAAAATAGCTTATACATTTGATAAAGGTATTTATATTGTAAACGCTGATGGGTCTGAAAACGCATTGATTTGGAAAGGATACAGTGAAAGATTAGTTTGGCTTGAGAAGTAGGAACACAGATTCGTCATGACGTCATTTTCCGTTATTACCTTCGCTTCCCGGGGGCATTTATCTTTATACACTTGAAACGAATAAAGGCAAAGAGACCAAGCGGCTAGTGGTGATAAGGTAATATTATGAAACTCTTAAAATTTAATAGCAGCAAGTTATTGATCTTGTGCTTGCTGTTTTTTGCAAGATATAGTGTTCGTTAATTTTCATTCTCCGCTTGTTATTCCACACTAATCAGAAGAAAAAAACTTCTATTGCACGTTCATCGTAAATGTGAGATCAAGATCTGTTTCTCCAGTGTTCGCATCCGATGTGTCGGATTTAAGATTCGGTTGATGTTTTAACAAAATCCGAAATGCACCGCTGAGTGCGGAAGTGGTGGTGACAGTAGTCCATGTCGTAACAATACCCAGGTTGCGACCGTTTTTGTCTTTCGATGCTCCTCCTCCTTCATAGTTCACCGCATCGGCCCGGTTGTCGATGTTTCCGTTTCCGGAAGGATTGCTAAACAAGTTGTTTGTCCATGAGAAAAAGAACTGGTGCTCATCGCCTTCTTCTTCTACTTCTTCTGTGATGTCATAGCCAGGGTCAGTAGATTTTACAAGTCCGTTGATTAGCTTGATCTGCAACGTGTACGTGCGGTTAGTTGCCAGGTTGATAGGGCCATCCGCCTTGATGCTCTGCACGCCCTCGCCATCAGGATCAGTAGCGGTTACTTGCACCGGGCTACCGCCTCCCGTCACCGATGTGAATATGAGTGTTGCTTTGGTGATCAACTCCGGAGTGTCTTCTTTTTTTGGCTCTTCTTTTTTGCAGCCTGCCATAAAGAGGCTCATAAAAAGTGACAGCGTTATGAAGATAATAATCGTACTATTTTTTTGCTTGAAATTTTTCATAGTGAATTTGAATTAATGGCCTTACGCAAAACTGAACAGTTTGTCAAATTGAGTCCGATAGCTATCGGACTCAGTCGGACACTTTGAAAAACAGTTTTGCGTAACATTGGTTAATAATCAGAATGTACATTTAACAGATAAAATAAAATTCCGCCCGATGTCATCGGCATAGTAGCGGAGACGATTGGTATAGTTGCGATACCGCACATTAAAAATGTTTTCGGCCGACAGCCGGAAATCATACTTCAGCTTTTCAGAGCGCACGGTAAATCCCGCGGCAGCGCTGCACAACCAGTAAGCAGCCGGGGCGGCCATAAAATCAAAATTGCTGCTGTTGCCTGCGAAGATGTCAATGCCATTTTCATTTGCCTCTTTTATTTCACGCACTGTTAGCTCGCGTGGTGCACGGTGCTGACGATCCGCAAACAGCACTTTAGCCTCCACATAAAAGTCTTTCAACTTCAGGTGCTCAAGCGCATCCCAGCGAAAAAGCATTTCATAACGATTGGCTGGAATGAACACGAGATAATCGTTGTTACGTTCATCGGCAGCGCGAAGCAACGACACCTTCGGACTTACAGTCACATGTGCGTTGGCCGACCATGTACCAAAAAAATCCAAACCAATAAAAGACGCGTCTGTCTGCGTGTAACGGAAATAAGGAAACACTCCGCGAATGTTTTGTGTAACACCCCGTGGCTGCAGATAAATGTAGTTGTAGATATAATTGACATAGCCCGTAGCTTCCCATGACCACCGCCCGCGCTGACCCCGGAATGTGTTGACCCACTTTACCGCCTGCTCATTGCGATAGTTAGCCGTTGAAATATCCATCACTTCATTCGTTTGATCATTCAACAGCAAACCATACTCGATGGCAGCCGCACTTTGGTGTGTGCCAAAACTGTAGAGCTCTGCTACGTGTGGTGGCCGCCATGCACTGCTGATGCTGGTAGAAAAACTTTTTCCTGCACCAAGTGTGCGGGTGGCGCCCAGGGTGCCGCTCATATTATGAAAAGCCAGATCAGCCGAGTAGCGCGTGTTTTTGAAATCAAACCCTGACACCGAGTAACCGCGATAATCGTATCGCACACCACCGTTGAGTGTCCAGCGATCCAATTCCTTTTTCGCGATAGCGAAAACACCACCGGAGAGATTATCATAGTTGGGAATGAATGGAATGCGCTGCGTGCCTGGAATGTTGTTATTGAATTGCGCCATGGCTGTGATGCCTCCACATAGTGTCAGCCCCTTGTCGGTATTAGTGCGTTCATACTCCGCTTCAAGCGTGTGCGTCTGCAGCTTCAGATCAATGGCAGGGATTTTAGACAGGTCGCCCCTTCGCATATCAAATTCCTGGCGCGCATTGTTCTGAAATCCGTATTGCACTTTCACAATTGCTCCCGGCAATTTCGCGTAAGCGCTTGCCTTTAATAAATTATGACGCACCTCCTGGCGCGGTGCCGATATGTCGTAGCTAAAGAGCTGTGTCCCTTGTGGCGGTTCACGCTCCAGCGCTGTGAGCAAGTCGTCAAGATTACCTACCGCTGTTCCTCGCAATATCCCAAGTTGTGTTTGGAAGTGACTGAAGAATACAGTGGCTCCCCACGTACTTTTTTCCAATCCCGCTGCAGCGGAATAATCTATTTCGCGAATGCCGGTGTTGGTAAGTGAATAGGTGGGCGTATGAAAATCACCAGCACGCTTGAGCGTACCCTGCACGCGCCAACCGAAACCCTCCCATTTTTTTACGCCTCCTTCGAGAGAGCCAGAAGCTACACCCATGCGACCATTACTTTGCGCCAAGGTTTGTAGAGCTCCACCCAACTTGGCTGTGCGCGGCAAATCTGGTGGATTCACAATCACCACACCTCCCAATGCATCGGTGCCATACTTGATAGCCGATGCATCTTTCACGACTACGATATTCGAAGCGATGAGCGGGTCAATCTCGGGTGCATGCTCCGCGCCCCACTGCTGGCCTTCTTGCCGGATACCATAATTAAGTATCAGGATGCGCTGACTGTGAACTCCGTGAATCACTGGTTTGAAAATGCCAGGGCCAGACTGTATCACATTCACGCCACTGATTTCTTGCAGCGATTCGCCAAGTGATTTTCCGGCTGTCTTTGCCAGTTGTTTTTCATCCAGCGCTGCGAAGGTCTGCGCATTTTCCGTTTCAGCCGGTGCCTGTCGCACAACCAATTCTTCCAGTTGACGGGCCTCGGGCTCCAGGTGAATGATAATTTCCTTTTGATTCGTCTCTGCTGTTAACTCCTGCACTTGATAGCCAAGGAATTGTACCGTGATTACTGGTGTCGCTTCGCATACATGGAGCAATTCAAATTCTCCTGTGCCATTTGTCACTGCACTGTTTTTTGATGTAGATACAAGTGCGCCTGCTAAAGCCGAACCGTTTTCATCCAGCACACGACCGCGTAGCTTTCCTTCACATGGCAACTGGGCAACCACCAGCGCCTGCCGGAAGAAAAGCAATACAAAAAATAAATAAACGCGGTAATACACCACTGACAGCGAATGAAAAGTGAAATGGATTTAGGAAAAGGAAAAGACGGCCTACCTGGGCCAGTGGATCAAACTGCGGGTGGCGCGCGTGATGATGCGCCAAGGATACTTCTTTCAATTTCTTGAGAAGAATAAAATGCCGATAGTGAAACCGATTCAAGAGTAATGGAGGCACACTCTTTTGCAGTAATGAAATGGTCAGATGCATGCGTGACCTGACTCAGCGGGCATTTGTGAAATGAAACGAGGTGAGTTTTGTGCTCGCAACTCTTTTCAGATACTCCGTGAAAAATGGATTGATGGCACGCGTCCTTTTCCCGGTCGGGGGAGTGAAGTAATTTTACTTCTGACGCATGAAGCACCGTGTGAAGTGATTCTCCTGGAAAGGAACCGGCCACATATAGCACCAGCAATAGCAGTGTGCAAACGGAGAGCGTTGCATCTTTGATTTGTTGATATCGTCTGGAAATCCTTCTCACGATTTTCAAAGGTAAGAAAGTCCAGCGTTCTGGCTGCTGAAATTACCCTGGCAGACGCATCTTACCTCGCGGATATCGCAGATTAATAAAATACACGCGGATTTGCGCAGAAAATTTCTCCGTTCACTTTCAGCGTAATCAGCGTAAGTATTCAATCTGCCGAAATCTGCGGGAAAAAATTTAGATGCGTCAGCCCTGCTGAAATTACGCGACCGGCTGGTTCTCTACCACAGGTTTGGGTTGGATTGACTGCGAAAGCCAGACGCAGAAAAACATGATAGCTGCACCCACGAGGAACGGCAAGTAATATTCAATACCATAAATAAAACCACTTAGGCCCATGCCGAGCGCACGCGCCAGCGAACCAAATGACTGGTTTACTCCCATCACCTGCCCCACTTCCGTGGGATGAGCCGACTTTGAAATAAGCGAAGTGATGGAGGGAGTGAGGCAACCGTTGGCCAGCGCCATCAACGCCATGGCAATCAATTCTACCGGAACGAACGTCTCTTTCGTTACCCAGGGTATGAGCACCAGCGAAGCAATGGCAAGGTACGTGCCGTACGTGAGCAGTTTGATCTCTCCGTATTTTTTTACAAGCCTACCCACCAGACCACCTTGTACAATCACCGTAGCCAGACCAATGAAAGCAAACACGTTACCCATTTGAATTTCATCGAGACCAATTTTTTCTTTCCAGAACAAGGAGCACGAAATCTGCATTATCATGAAGGCCGTGATAAAAATAAAATTGATGAGCAGCAACTCGCGGATCACCGGCTTTCGCAATTCAAAAATAATACCCGAGATGACCCTGAAGTTGAAAGGCGCATCCGGCTTGCGTTCCTTCAGCGACTCAGGCAGTAGAAAATAAGCCAACACTAAATTCAAGACACACAGTGCTGCGGCTACATATCCTACAAGGTCAACATGGCCGGGCGATGAAATACTTTTAAGATATCCACCCACGGTAGGCCCAATGATAAAGCCCAGACCAAAAGCTGCCCCGATGAAGCCCATAGACTTGGCGCGTTCTTGTGGTGGAGTGATGTCTGCAATGTAGGCTTGTGCTACCGACAAGTTGGCCGAGCCGATGCCAGAGAGTGTACGCGATAAAATCAACAACCATAGGTTGACCGTCTGCGAAAACAACAAATACGCAAGTGCCGTGATCAAGACGCTGCCAAGAATTACGGGCCTGCGACCATACCGGTCACTGAGCGTTCCCCAAAAAGGAGCGAACAAAAAATTCATGATAGGAAAACTCATTGCCACGAGGCCCACCTGGTAGTCGGGTGCGCCCAACTCTTTGGTGAAGATGGGCAGAATGGGAATGATGATGCCAAAGCCCAGCATGTCGATGAAAATCGTAATGAAAATGACGATGATCGGTTTTTTCATAGGCGCGCGAAGATAGGTTTTATCTTTTGCGATGAATACGTAATTTTGGTTAATCTCTTTGTGAACACCGACTACACCATCATTCGAAAGCAATTGCAAGACTACCTGTCAGTAGCAGACGAGCGTTTCATCCGGATGCTCCATGCCATGATGCTGGAGAATATGGAAGAAGTCGATATCGAGATTCCGAATAGTCATAAAGCGGAGCTTGATAATCGATTGGCAGAACACGAAAAAAATCCCATAAGTGGCTCGCCTGCTGAAGAAGTTTTTGCGCGACTCTCTAGAAAAGCATAATGCTTCCTGTAATCGTTAAGCCCTTTGCGGAAGCAGATCTTAAAGATTCAATTCAATGGTACGATGATCAGATACAGGGTCTAGGATTGCGATTCCTACAATCCGTGCAGCTCACATTTGAATCCATGCAAAAGAATCCAAAAAAATTTCAAGTAAGACATCGAAAGATTATTCGAGCAGCACCCACCAAAAGTTTTCCTTTTCTGGTTTATTATACGATCGAAGAAGATCGAATTGTTGTTCTGGCTGTATTCCACATGAAACGAAATCCATCAGTTTGGAAATCACGCCTTCACAAATAACCCGCCTCGCTGAGGACAATGTTCAGCAATTCATTTTTGATCACGAGCATTGTGATGAGCAAAAGCTGCTCTTGCAGAAGAAAGAAATTCTCGGATTGCCAGCCGTTTTGATCGCACAGCAAATTGCAGGCAGGCGCAAAGCGCGACTCAAACTTCCTTCGTGGTACAATGCTAAGGGCATTGTCTATCCGCCTGCTATTAATTTGGAGCAAAGTTCATCGGAGGCAACCTCCCACTATAAATCAACCATTCTACAAGAGTTTGGTAAAACGGACAGCTTAGCTGATCTCACTGGCGGCTTTGGTGTGGATAGCGAAATGCTAAGCACTGCAGCCAGTGAACTGCACTATGTCGAACCGGAGCCCTCTCTCCTCTCTATAGCCCGGCACAATCACGAGGTGCATGGCGCGAAAAACATAGTGTACCATCAGCAAACTGCGCAGGCATTTTTAAAGTCCTCCACAAAAAAATTCACCTGGCTGTACCTTGATCCATCGCGTAGAAATGCAGGACAGAAAGTTTTCACGCTGGCCAGTTGCTTACCCAATGTGCTCCAAGAAAAAGAATTGCTTCTCTCATCAGCCGAGTATGCGTTGTTGAAGACCTCGCCCCTGCTTGACATTCAGCAGGCTACTCGTGAGCTTGGGCAGGTGAAAAAGATTTACGCGGTGGCTGTAAAAAATGAATGCCGTGAACTACTGTTTGTCTTGCATCCTTCCGCTCATAAAAGTCCGGTGATCGAGGCTGTTGACCTTGATCTTACTGGCAATGTGGTAAACCGACTTGCTTTCACCCACGAGCAGGAGCAAAGCGCAAATGTTGAGTACGGAGATCCGCAAGCTTTTATCTATGAACCCAATGCCGCAATGATGAAAGCCGGTGCTTTCCGCTACATCGCACGGAAGTTTGGTTTGAAAAAGTTGGCGCCTTCGTCACATCTTTATACGTCTGTAAACCGACAGCCTGACTTTCCTGGAAGAATTTTTAGTGTGCTGGAGCGTGTAAAGCCGGATAAAAAATTAAAAGAGCGTTTTGAAAACAGCCAGGCCAATATTATTGTCAGAAACTTTCCACTCAGCGTGGAGGAACTTAAAAAGAAAACAGGATTACAAGAAGGTGGACGGCAGTACCTATTGTGTACGTCTACCAAAACAGAAAAATGGGTATTGATAGCCGAGCGCGTTCAGTGATTCTTTTATAAAAATTTAACAATCTCCTCCACCGGAGTTTCCCCGCTGATTTTTTTCACAAGTCGTTTTTCTTCCGAATAAATAAAAATGGTTGGTGTCTCCATCGGGCCCACAACGCGTAGTACATCTTCCAGCGTAGCACTCGCAAACACTACATTGGAAAGTCCAGAAAGTTTGTAGGTATCAGCAAACTTCTGCGACTCCGCAGCGGGGGCATCAGCAATGAAATACAGTGTGTAGCTTCTGAATGAGTCGATCTTCTTTTGAATCGCCTCTGCTTCTCGCTGACAATGGTCACAATCCACTGTATAAAATACCAATAGTGACTTTCCGGGCAAGGAACTGGTCATGGTCTTTTCGCCTGACAGGAGTGTGATCATTAAAGGCGGCATGTCATTCACCGTTACTTCCGTACGAGTCTCGTGCTTGGGTGAAGAACACGCAACGAGAATACTTACTACAAGAAAGAGAATTCTAACCATAGGCTATGAAAATAAACGCATGGCAATGTACGCTATTCCAAAAACTACTGCCAACGAACCGTATACCATGATCACTTTCATACGGTTTTGTGTGTCCTCCCACCATAGCATGGCCCAGGGTTTGATCAGCCCTATGATCAGAAAGAGCACGCATGTGAGCGAGAGAAATAAAATGAATAGTTGGAAGTAATACATGCTTTGCAAAGATAACAATTCGTGTTGTGGCTTTTTTTATACTTTTGCGCCTCCTGTTTTGAATTGAAGGCGGTTGATTTTCTTTCTCTCTATTCGTCCGATAGCCTGGTGCAGAACCTGGTGGAAGGCACCCGCACGTCCAAAGCGAAAGCCATTCGTCTCAAAGGCCTGAGCGGCAGTCTTGATGCCGTGCTGCTGGCGTCTCTTTTCGGCCGGATGCGCACCAGTCACCTCGTTATCCTGCAAGACAAAGAAGAAGCGGCTTACTTCTCCAACGATCTGCAAAACCTGCTGGAGCGAAAAGAAGTTTTTCTTTTCCCAATGTCATATAAGCGGCCGTATGAGTATGAGGAGACAGAAAATGCCAACGTGTTGATGCGCGCAGAAGCACTCACGCATCTCACCGCCCATCCTGATTCACAAATCATCGTCACGTATCCGGAGGCGCTTTCAGAAAAAGTGATCACGAAAAAATCGCTGGCCGCGAACACCTTTTCCGTCAAAGTGAAGGAAAAACTGGACCGGGCTTTTCTGGAAGAATTTCTTCACTCCTACGATTTTGAAAAAACTGACTTCGTATATGAAGCCGGGCAGTTTGCTGTCCGCGGGGGCATTATCGATGTGTTTTCATTTGCAAATGAAATCCCTTACCGCATCGAGTTGTTTGGTGATGAAGTAGATAGTATTCGCACGTTTGACCCTGGCTCGCAACTTTCTGTTGACACGCTGGATCAGGTAAGCCTGATGCCCAATGTGCAGGCGCGGCTCGTGCAGGAAGATCGCCAGTCGCTTTTGAAATTCATGTCGGCCAGTACGCACGTGTGGATAAAAGACACTCAACTTACAGCTGATATCATCGGCACTTGTTTTGACAAAGCCTCGGCTGGCTTTGATCGCATTGTTCGCGAAAGCGGCAATGCAAAGCTGATGCTGAAACCCGAGCACTTGTTCGTTTCCTCTTCGCTTT
>JAIENH010000521.1 GCA_019751475.1 Cyclobacteriaceae bacterium | reverse complement strand
CTATCCCTACATTACTGATATCTTTCGCTCGCTCAGGCAATAGCCCAGAAAGTGTTGCAGCTGTAACCTTAGCTGATGAGATTTGCGTGGCTTGTAACCATTTAATAATTACATGCAATGCAGATGGCCGTCTGGCAAAATATAAAACACGTAAGGAAAAATACGTGTTCACCCTTCCTGCCGAAGCTAATGATCAGAGTTTGGCCATGACAAGCAGCTACACGGGAATGCTGTTGGCTGGAAAATTGATTGCGCATAATGATTCTTTTGAAGATACCCGTAAGAGTGTTTCTGTAATTACAACATACGCAGAAAAGGCTATTACCTTTTACGCTGATGAGATTAAGCAAGTAGCAGAATTAAACTTCAAACGGGCGGTTTTTTTAGGAGCAGGTCCATTTTTAGGTACAGCAACGGAAGGTCATCTCAAACTACAAGAGCTTACCGATGGAAAAGTGATTTGTAAGAATGACTCTTTCCTTGGTTTTCGGCATGGCCCCAAAGCAGTAATTGACGAGACCACACTTGTTGTTTATCTATTTTCAAACAACAAATATTCTCTTCAGTATGAAAAGGACTTAGTGGGTTCTATGAAAAAAGGGAAACACCCGCTCGCTGAAATTGGAATATCGGAATCTGTTGTAGAGAATGTAAAACTTGATTATTCCTTTACTTTTTCTGAAAATGGATTCTCAGTTGATGAAGAGTTTATGACTTTGTGCAGCATTATACCGGCACAGTTGCTTGGATTCTACAAATCCCTTCATTTAAAGTTAAAGCCCGATGCCCCGTCAGAAACGGGGGCTATCACCCGTGTGGTAGAGGGTGTGCATATTTATTCCATTTAAACTAGTTTTTATCTTTTCCAATAATAGCAATGAATCAATCTCTACGAGAAAGCGCCATTCAGCAAAATCAGTCGCTGATGGATTTTATCCTCCAACAAGTTAAAAGAGTTGAGGCGGAAACGTCAATACCAAGAACCATCTTTGCAGCATGTCCTAATTCACTATCAGTGATAAAGGCATCTTTAAGATCTGCCAAGAGAAATAATGCCCCCATCAAATTTGCTGCAACGCTTAATCAGGTTGACCTAGATAGAGGATATACGGGGCTTACACAAAAAGAATTTGTAAAGACAATCCGCCAAGAAGCGCGTGCTATTAACCTTACAGGGCCTGTAATCGTTGCTATCGACCATGGTGGCCCATGGCTGAAGGATATTCAAACTAAAGAAAAGTGGAGCTATGAGAAAGCAATGAGTGCTGTGAAAAAATCATTTGAGGCCGCCATTGAGGCGGGTTATGATCTTATCCACGTTGACCCAACCATTGATATTACGCTACCAAAAGGTGAGATTATTAACATTGATGTAGTGGCCGAAAGAACGATTGAACTGATTGTTCATTCTGAGAAATTCAGACGTGTAAATAATTATCCACCTATCGCTTATGAAGTAGGCACTGAAGAAGTTCACGGAGGCTTAGCTGATTTAAAAGTATTCAATCGCTTTTTAGATTTATTGAAAAAAGGCCTGATAGAAAATAAATTGGAAGACGTGTGGCCGTGCTTTGTAGTAGGAAAAGTGGGCACCGATTTGCACACCACTACTTTTGACCCCGAAGTAGCAAAACAACTAACTAAAATAGTGAGTGCGTATGGCAGCGTCATCAAAGGTCACTATTCAGATGGAGTGACCAATCCCGAAGACTATCCTTTATCGGGTATGGGAGCGGCCAATGTTGGCCCGGAATTTACAGAGTGCGAGTATGATGGTTTAATGGAACTATGCAGGGCAGAGGAAAGTCTTTTCAAAGATGGAAAAGTGCCTAAACTATCGAATTTAAAATCAATTTTATGGGACGCGGTCATCGCCTCACAGCGATGGAAAAAATGGGTTTTAGCGGGAGAGTCTGATTCTGATTTTTATTCTATTCCTAAAGAAAGACAGGAATGGCTTATAAAAACTGGATGCCGCTATATCTGGGAGAACCCAGAAGTGCTAGCTGCTAGAGGTAAACTTTATAGAAGTATGGAGCTGAATGGAATAGATGCTGAGGAGGTGTTACTATCGAAAATTGAAAAGGCGATGGACAAATACTTTCATAAATTTAACCTTGTTGATTTGAATGAATTGATTGAACAACAGGAATTAACTGTAGTAGCTTAGAATATCAATATGAAGTAACGATTCAGTAGCGCGTGAAAAAATTGTATGATGTTGTAGTAATAGGAGAATTGAATGTAGATTTAATTCTCAATCAGGTTGATAAGTTTCCATCTATTGGCAAAGAAGTATTGGCAAGCCACATGACGCTTACACTAGGAAGCAGTTCTGCCATATTTGCCAGTAACTTAAGTACATTGGGTTCTAAAGTGACCTTTGTTGGTAATCTAGGCCATGATAATTTTGGAGACCATATCATCGCAAGCTTAAAATCACGTGGCGTTGATACAGAAAACATTAACCGCTCTGTAAAACAAAATACGGGAGCTACCATTGTTCTTAATTTTGATGAAGACAGGGCAATGGTTACATATCCTGGAGCCATGAAGTATCTTTCAATACAGGATGTTTCTGATGAAGTGCTGAAGCACTCAAGGCACTTACACCTGAGTTCTATTTTTTTACAGACTGGAATTATTCAAGATGTTGTGCAACTTTATAAAAAGGCAAAGGAGGTAGGCCTGACCACTTCGCTAGACCCTCAATGGGATCCAGCCGAGAAATGGAATCTTAACTTAAAGGAATTACTTCCTTATGTTGATATTTTTATGCCTAACCTAACAGAGCTTACTTCATTGACCAATGCAGTTGATTTAAAATCTGCGATTGACAAGTTGAAAAGTTTTGCCAATAAAATTGTAGTAAAGAATGGAAGTAATGGTGCTTACTTATGGGAAAACAATGAATTGATTCATCAAACTTCTTTCCTTAACAAGGAGGTAGTCGATAGCATTGGAGCAGGTGATAGTTTTGATTCAGGATTTATTCATCAGTTTTTAAATGGAAAATCCAATAAGGAGTGCCTGGAGTTTGGCGCATTGACAGGAGCAATAAATACGACAAGGTCTGGTGGTACTAACGCATTCGAAAATCTTTCGCTGGTAAAAATGATTGCAAAATCATCTTTCAATTATACGTTTTAAAAAAAGTTAAAATGACTTTACAAGATAAGCTCAGTGAGTGCAATAGAAAAGGTGCAGCATTGCTGGCCACCAATTTTTATAATTTTGAAACACTGTCAGGGGTCTTACAAGCTGCTAGAAATAAAAAACAACCTATTATTCTCCAACTTTCAGAAAGCTCCATTGACTACTTAGGTATTGAAGTGGCTGTGTCTATGGCACGTGCTGCATTGAAAACCTATCAAGTAGAAGGATGGATACACATGGATCACGGAAGTTCCATCGAGAGAGTGCAAAAATGTTTGGATGCTGGTTTTGATTCGGTAATGATTGATGCTAGTGAGAAGCCTTTTGATGAAAATGTAAAGACTAGCAAAGCAGTGGCGAAATTGGCTGAGCAGTACAAAGCGAATGTGGAAGCAGAATTAGGCTATGTGGCAAAGTTGGGGCAAGTACAACAGACCCGTCAATATACCCAACCTGATGAAGCAAAGCGTTTTGTAGAAGCCACAGGCGTGAATGCGCTGGCAATAGCCATTGGCTCCGCACACGGATTTTACAAAGAGACGCCCAAGCTGCAACTTGAACTCTTAGCAGGAATACATGCTGTGACACCTGCAGCCCTTGTACTTCATGGTAGTTCTGGAATACCCGATGACCAGATAAAAGTGGCTATTAGCAGAGGTATCTGTAAAATCAATTTAGCTACTGAAACAAAAAATATTTTTATGAAGACACTTCAAAATACTTTGCGCAACAATGAAGAGATTGACTTGCGAAAAGTATTCCCAGTTGCCACTTCTTCAGTGGTCAAACTGATAGAACAAAAATTAGAAGTGATTTCCTCAAACTAAGTACTGAGCCTAAGCTGCAATGCCACTATTATTTCCACGTCCGTTTGCTTTTGCTGTTGATGATTTGGGCTGGAATGAGGGAAGTGATTTATCTCAAGACAACCTAAAAGGCCCACATCGAGCGGGAGTTAAGCGTATTTTTGACATCCGCGATTATCAATACATGGTAGAAGTGGGTAAAGCAGTAGGTGCGCGTATTCAATGCCTTTTTATTTTAAGCGAAATGGATAGGGAGAATATCTTGGTAAAATTCCCCACCACTACTTACCTACGCGATAAATGGGATAACCGATTGCGCGTGAACGAGCATCAGCGTGATATCATGAACTATGTGCGTGATCAATCAGCGTATATGGAGTTTGGGTTGCATGGTACGGGGCATGAGTATTGGGCACCTGGCGAAAATCAAAAAAGAGCGGAATGGTATAACCTTACCGATAAAAAACCTTGGCCGGAACAATCGCTGCGCGAGCATATTCAATGCTTTAAGGAAATTATGGCGCAGTATGGCTTTGCCTCAGAACATGGTCACTCTTTTCCCGAGAGCTTTGTTCCATGTGCTTATAGTTACTATTGGAATCCCACAGGCGAATATAGTTTAGGAAAACTGTTGACAGAGGTAGGCGTGAAATATGCGAATACTGATTTTAGCCAAATACCCGAACTGAATCCGCCACCAGAAAAGAATGGGGGTGATTTCGACTATGGCACGCACGTGGTCAATAGAATCAACTATGGCAATCCTTGGTATGAACTGGCTTCTTTACCCAGAACGCCTTTGGAGGAGCAGGAAACCGATATGATTGAAAGCCATTGGCCTAATTGGCTGGCTCAAGATAATTTTTTACAGCCTGAAGTAACAAAACAATGGATTGATTACTACAAGTCAGTTCAACAAACGCCTGACCGATACATTGCCAAGAATACGGAGCAATTTCATTCGCAGTGGTTGTATAAAAAATACACTGTAGTAACTGAGCACACTTCTGGTCATGTGGAAATAGATAATACCCCCATGCCCGAATCTGCATATCAATTCAATATTCTTGGTAACATGGTTTTGAAAGTAAAACTTAATTCTGATGAGCATATTTCAGAGGCGACCTTGAATGGACTTCCACTGGCTACTTACTTTGAAGAAAGTGGTTTTGGTTTTTTGTATTTGCCACCATTAAAGAAACAGAAGTATCAATTGAAGTATACTATCGGTGTGAAAACTTTACCGATGCACATATTGAATGATGGTACTTATAATGTTTATGAAGTGAATGGTGCAGGTGAGCATTTATCGTTTCGATTGAGAATGTATGGCACTCAAACAGTAAAAGTAAAATGCCCTCTCCCAAAAAATGTAAGTTCTGATAGTAAGCAGCTAGTCATCCAATCCTTTTCTTACAATCAAGAGCTATCTCTGCTTTCAATCGAAGTTTGTGGTACAGATATGCAAGGAAGCACGGGCATAGTAAAAATTCAATTTTGATTATGTATAATTCCGCTCAGCCAACACAGATAAAATCATCTGTTAATCCCCTTGTTATAATCGGAGCACTATTCTTTATCTTCGGTTTCATTACTTGGCTGAATTCCGTTTTGATACCTTATTTAAAAATAGCTTGTGAACTGAGTAATTTTGAATCTTATTTAGTGGCATTCGCCTTTTACATCGCGTATTTTGTTATGGCTATTCCTTCTGGCTGGCTATTACAGAAAATTGGTTTTAAGTCGGGCATGTCTTTAGGCCTTATAATTATTGCAGTCGGTGCTATCATTTTTATTCCGGCAGCGCTCACCCGGTTATATTCTGTTTTCTTAGTTGGATTATTTATTCAAGGAACAGGTTTGGCAATCCTTCAAACAGCTTCAAATCCTTATGTGACTGTGCTGGGGCCAATCGAAAGTGCTGCAAAGCGTATCAGTATAATGGGAATATGCAACAAAGTGGCGGGCGGAATCGCACCAATAATTCTTGGAGCTATTGCTCTGCAAGGAGCAGATAAATTAGTCACGTCTTTGCAATCCATGAATGAGATTCAAAAGGAAACCACTTTAGACCAATTGGCATCGCGCGTTATTCTGCCATATATAGTAATTACAATTGTTTTGCTCCTTCTTGCCATTAGTATTTACTACTCTAAGCTACCTGAAGTAGGCAATCAAAATAGTGACAAGAATGATGACTCTAATGTTGGTGGTATATCGATTTTTGATTTTCCTAATTTGTGGCTTGGAGTATTTACGTTATTCCTGTATGTTGGAGCAGAGGTGCTAGCGGGCGATTCGATAATTAGTTATGGCGCTTCTCAGCACATTGAGTTATCAACGGCAAAGTACTTCACTACTGCTACACTGTTCGCCATGATTATCGGTTACCTGATTGGCATTGTTTGCATTCCAAAATATCTCACACAAGAAAGCGCGCTTCGTTATTCAGCAATTCTCGGTGTAATTTTCTCCTTACTGGTGGTATTCACAGATGGATACCTTTCCGTACTATTTCTTTCTTTGTTAGGTTTAGCTAATGCACTTGTATGGCCTGCACTTTGGCCGATAGCACTGAATGGGCTGGGTCGTTTTACTAAGCTGGGTGCTTCCTTGCTAATTATGGGTATTGCAGGCGGAGCATTAATTCCATTGTTATATGGAAAGTTCGCGGACCAATTTTCTCCGCAGCAAGCCTATTGGATACTCGTACCGAGCTACTTGATTATTTTTTACTATTCGTCTAAAGGGAAATCCAACGAAGAAGTGATTTAACCTACTCTTTGGCTAAGTCTATTTTGATTTGTAATAGAGTGCTGGCCTATTTATGAGTTCAAGAGACTAATGCTTGTTCATCATTTTTTGTTACTCCGAATTTAGCTCTGAGTATGCTCATATCCTCGCTCACTTTTTTATCAACGATTTTAGCATAGTGCTGTGTCGTGCGCAAGCTTTTGTGCCCTAGCATTTTACTTACGCTTTCAATGGGGACACCATTGGTGAGTGTTACCGTAGTGGCGAAGGTATGTCTTGCGGTATGGTAAGTCAGGTTTTTGTTGATTCCGCAGATAGCTTCAATCTCATGCAGATAACCGTTCATCTTTTGATTGCTTAGCAGAGGAAGCAAACGGTTTGAGTTGAGGCACTTCGGATGATTACTGTATTTATGAATGACTTCAAGGGCAGGAGGAAGCAACGGAATCCTTGAAGCAGTTTCAGTTTTTTCCCTTTTGGTGAAAATCCATTTCTCCCCATCGATGCCAATCGAAATATCTGCTGGCGTCAACTTTTGAGTATCTACGTATGCCAATCCGGTATAGCAACTGAATAAGAAAATATCGCGCACTTGATTTAACCTATCGCTTACAAAAGTCTTTGATTTGATTAAATCCAATTCTTCTTGACTGAGGTATGGCCTATCCACATCTTTCTTTGTCATTTTGAAACCTATAAAAGGATTCTTATCCAGCCAACCATTTTTTAAACAGATGTTCACTATCTTTTTAAAATTGGTGAGGTACTTAATCGTACTGTTATGGTTGCACTTTCTTTTTGTCTTCAACCAGAATTCGTAATCCGTGATAAACTGATACTTCAATTGAGTGATAGCCAAATCAGTTTGGTTGAAATATTCTTTTATGAAATTTTGGGTATGGTCTAGCGATGTCTCATATCGTTTGAACGTAGCCCTGGAATATTGCTGGCCAATCAATTCCTCCACCTGTTGGTTGTGCTGCCCAAAAATCTCCAGCAGCATCCGTGGCTTTTCTTTTTTGCCTTGCCAGATATTGGTAAAGTTTTCAATAGTTACCTCAACCCCAAGGGTGATTAGCCTTTTCTGAATATCGAAAGCCTTTGCCTGAAGTATATCCAAAAATCCATTTAGCTCTTTTGCTTCTTTGGTAGTGCCAGATACCTTTCCAGCTTTGGCCGACCACATCTCAAGTTCAACAAAACGCGAAGTGGCCGTTTCAAATCGCTGGCCATTGACAGTAACTCGCAAATAAATGGGGATGGCACCGTTTAGATTCATTTTTGATTTTCTGGCATAGAAGAGAACTGTAATCATGTTGCCCATAAGTCCACCGAATTAAGGTTGAAAATTGATTTTTTATGCACCATAAATCAAGATGTTCAGCAATTGAACTGCTTGATTTCCAGTGGCTTTTGAGTCAATTCGGTGCACTTCACTTTTCAATTACCGAGTGCACCGAATTTCCTCCTTACGGGTTGCCAGAAGATGAATGATTTGGTATGCCCTAAAAACAAAAAAGCCCGAATCCATAACGGATTCGAGCTTTTGCATTTGTTTGTTGAAGTGATAGTGGAGCTGCAGGGAATCGAACCCTGGTCCAGAGAAGATAAACGCGTACGTTCTACATGCTTAGTTGGCTTTGATTGTCGGGGAATGCAAGGCAGGCAACAACCTAAACACTCCCGTAGCCACTGTTTTCTCGACAGTCACGCGTGGCACGCAACGGCCCAGTTCTGCTGAACGACACCGCATATTCACCGTCCGCAAAACAGAAACGATGAGCGATGATGGCCTCCTCCGATCTTATCGGGGACAAGCTAACCACGCGTTACGCGTGGTTAAGCAGCCATGGCGTAGTTAGACTCGCCACGTAAATTGTGAGAGCAGTGTTCAAAGCTCTACCCTCATGAGCTTGCATGCTGGCATACACGGTCACACATCCTGTCAATACCGGTCAGCCCCATTAAAATTTGTGTCGGGACTCACTATCCGGACACGTTGAATTTTTAAGGATTACAAAGGTAGGCTAAAAATGGTTCCGGGCACCAAAAAGAAAAACTCACGCATTGGCCCGCAAGGCAGGGCGCTCGTCAAAGCCGGCTTTCTCAATCACCAGAT
>JAIENH010000674.1 GCA_019751475.1 Cyclobacteriaceae bacterium | reverse complement strand
ATAAAATAACCAACGATGCACCGTTGCCCTGCATCGTTCACTGGAATCAGAATCACTTTGCTGTTGTGTATAAGGTAAATAAGAATAGTGTATCAGTAGCTGATCCGGCCGCAGGCCTTATCTCCTACACAAAAGAAGAGTTCCTCAAATCATGGATATCCACATCCGCCAATGGTCAAGGGGTTGGAATAGCGCTACTGCTTGAGCCAACACCTCATTTTTATGATGTAGAGCTGACACTGGATAAAAATGCGCAACTAGGCCTGGGTTATTTGGTAGGTTATCTTAAAACATATCGGAGGTTTATCATCCAGCTATTGATTGGATTACTATTGGCCAGTTTGATTCAATTGATACTTCCGTTTCTTACCCAATCCATCGTAGATGTTGGCATTAACACCCGAAACACGCCCTTTATATATGTTGTCCTGGGCGCACAGTTAATGCTTATTTTTAGTCGTACACTGGCTGAGTTTATCAGGCGGTGGATATTGCTGCACCTTAGTACCCGCATTAATCTGAGTATCATTTCAGATTTTCTTATAAAGCTCATGCAGTTGCCCATGAGTTTTTTTGATGCCAAAAAGATAGGCGACATTTTGCAGCGCATTGAAGACCATAGTCGTATTGAGCGGTTCTTAAGTTCTTCTTCGCTTAGCATTTTGTTCTCGTTCTTCAATCTCATCATATTTGGGCTGGTGCTGGCTCTTTACAGCGTTTCTATTTTTCTTGTCTTTTTCGGTGCCAGTACTATCTATGTTGGATACGTGCTGTTTTTTCTGAAGGTGAGAAAGGAACTTGACTATAAAAGATTCAACGAGCTGTCGCACAATCGTAGTAGCCTCATTCAGTTAGTTAATGGTATGCAAGAAATCAAACTCAATAACTGCGAGCGCACCAAGCGATGGGAGTGGGAGCGCATTCAAGCACGGCTATTTAAAGTAAGCATCGCTAGCACGCGTGTGCAGCAGTGGCAAGAGGGTGGCAGCATGCTTATCAATGAATTAAAAAATATCATTATCACCTTTATGGCTGCCACGGCCGTGATCTCCGGAAGTATGACCTTGGGCATGATGCTGGCGGTGCAGTATATCATCGGTCAACTCAATGTACCGATCGGTGAATTTGTAAATTTTATAAGAGAGTGGCAGGATGCACGTATTAGCCTTGATCGCATTGGCGAAATCAGGCTGCTGGAAAATGAAGAAAAATCGAAAAGTGCCACTAGTGGCTTTTTCCCTTCCTCCATTGGTGCAAACGGCCAAGAAACGAATGAGGCTGCCATAAGCTTAAAAAATGTTAGTTTTCAGTATGAAGGGCCACTTTCACCAAAGGCCTTAGATAATGTTAGTCTTACGATAGAACAAGGCAAGGTTACTGCCATCGTAGGTGCCAGTGGCAGTGGCAAAACAACGTTGCTAAAGTTGCTGCTCATGTATTATTCGCCTACACAAGGCTCCATTTTGCTAGGCTCTATGGATTTCATGCAACAAAGCCCACAGCAGTGGCGGAGCCGATGCGGCACAGTAATGCAGGATGGTTACATTTTCTCTGATACCATTGCCCGGAACATCTGCGTGAGTGACGAAGAGCCAGATGCAGAAAGACTACTTCAAGCAGTACACATTGCCAATATTCGCGCCTTTATTGAAGGTCTCCCATTAGGCTATCGTACAAAGATTGGCGGTGATGGCTCCGGTATTAGTGCTGGCCAGCGCCAGCGTATACTCATTGCCCGAGCCGTATACCGCCACCCGCAGTACTTGTTTTTTGACGAAGCCACCAGCGCCTTAGATGCCAATAATGAGAAAGTAATCATGGATAACCTTAACGAATTTTATAAAGGAAAAACGGTGGTAGTGATCGCTCACCGGCTCAGCACCGTAAAAAATGCTGATAAAATAGTAGTGTTGGAAAATGCAAAGATAGTGGAACAAGGAACACACACTCAATTAGCAGCTATAAAAGGAAAGTATTATGAATTGGTTAAGAATCAGCTTGAATTGGGAGATTGACGGATAACTATTAAAATTCATTTTTATGAGCCTGCTAAAATACATTGAACGGCTGAAACGAATGGATGATTTAATTCGAAGAAAGGCTACTGGGGATGTTAATTGTTTTGCGCTTAAATTGGGGATTTCTCGCAGTCAGATATCTCAAGATTTACATGAACTGAGAAATATTGGAGTGCCAATTAAATACTGCAAGTATAGGAAAACATATTTTTACGAGGGCGGTGTAGGATTGACAATAAATTTTGCCAAGAACAGTAGTAACCAAGCAGCTAAGTCTTGACAATTTGAATTTTAGAATAAATATGTTAAAGGGCTAACAAATTTAAAGTAGAAGACCGTATTAATTAAGCTCGTTTTGGATTGTGAAATAATTCTTTTAAATCCAGAACTATCGGACTAGAGACTGATATTTTTAACTTGTAATCAGTCTAACACTTTGACTGGTGCCGGGGATGCCGAAAAACGAAAGAGTAGGCTAAATCAAAGTACTTTATCTATGGACAAATTAAGAATGTTTTCTAAGCTAACACTCTCTAAAGCAGAGATGAAAGCGGTAAATGGTGGCGGATACTGTAGTTGTAATTGCCAAAATTCTCCTGGTGCCTGGACTGGTTATTATTCGAGCTCTCAAGCGGCTCAAAATGCAGTCTCTAACTGGTGTGCGTCCGGCAGTGGCTGGTGTACCTGTGGTGGTTTCTAGCAATTGAAAATATAGGCTATGCGGAAAGCATAGCCTATATTTATAAATACTTTACAATTGAAAATGAAGATTTCAGTATTTGGTATTGCTGTTCTTTTTCTAGTAGCAGAAGGGATGGCCCAAGTGGAGTTGAACTTTAATGTTCAAAGTAAGGACACAATTCAGATTGAATACCTGAATCCTTTTCTAGGATTTTCGAATAGCCACATCAATGCTTCAAAAATAAAGATTGCCCATTCTAGTGTCAAAGCAAATTTTCGTCTTAGTCAGCCTACTTTTGTTAAGATCAAAATTCAAGATAAGGTTTGGGATATTTTATGTGATGTAAATGACACAATTACTTTTGAAATACAATCACCTTCGAAGGGCAGTAAATGGATAGATATTAGGGGAAAAAACCAGAGGGCAATTATTTACTACAATTCGGTATACAATGAGCCCCGGAGCTCTAAGTTTAATAGTGTAACAAAGGTTTTTGAGGACAACCTACAGGAAGAGATAAGCAAGTTAACTAGGAAGCTGATAAATGAAATTAATAGGCAAATTGCTTGGATTGATTCTTTACAATTGAGAAAGGAAATTACCAATTCTCATTCAGAATATCTTAAGACTGAAATTCGAAGTATTTTGGCATGGCATGTTGGTGAGCTTTACAATCAACATTTCTATTGGGGTCAGATTGAAGAAAAGCGGCACAAAGGGATGGATTTAATGATGGGTATTTTTTCAATAATCAACCCGTTGGATTTAAAACTTAGAACATGTTTCGCTTCAGAATCCTACTATTATACATACTTTGATGTTCTCTTCCGTAAAAATCGAGATATTGATTCAGTTTTAATGATATCAAAAGACTACCCCTTCTATGCGAAAGCGCCTCATGATATGCAGTGGTTTCTTTGGGGTAATGCTCTTTATGCCAATTTGATGTATAACCCGGACAACGAGAAGAATTGTGGCGAAGTTTCGAAGTATATAAACGAGTTCAAAGAGAGTCCATTTACAAGCTACTTCGAAACGTTGGATGTGTGTAGTAAATTGAGAAATGGAGCTAGAACTCAAACCAATTTTATTGATCCTGTTGATGCTGATCTATTTTCTTTTGTGGCATCTAATTTTCCTCGGAAAAGAGTTTTAATTGATTTGTGGGCAACCTGGTGCGGGCCGTGTATCATAGAATTTAAAAAACTTGATGAATCTTATTATAAAATGCTTGATGAAAAAAGGGTATCCCAAGTTTTTATTAGCGTTGATGATTTATCAAATCAAGAAAACTGGAAAAAACGTGCGGCTGGATTTAATTTAAAAGGCTACAGTTTGATTGCTAGAAGAAAATTGAGAGAATCGATAATTGATGTGGTATTTGACGGGAAGAATGTTACAATACCTCGGTATGTTCTTTTTAATGAAAGAGGTGAATTGATTTCTATTGATTTTGAAAGGCCTTCAAGTGACCTCTTTCGATCTAAAATGCAGGACATTTTTAAGTAATCTGCTAAACATGAAGTATCATTTCCGAAAGCAAAAAAATAACGAGGAAAATGGAATTGTGACCTTGCAGAATTTAGTGGAATTGCTTGATATTAATGTTTCAAAAACCTCTATCAGTCACTCAGAGTTTCATAATGATTATCCAAGTCTAAACTATTTAGAAGAGAGTCTTAATGAATGGAATGTTGATACTATGAGTGTCAAAATTGACAGCGGTCAGCTTCAACAGATTCCATTGCCAGCTGTTGCTCATTTCAACAAAAACAATCAGACGTACTTTGTTGTAGTTAAATCCATAAGTATTAATAGTATCGACTATGTTGATCCCCAAAAAGGATTAATGACTGAAAGTATTGCGGAGTTTGAGCAAAAATGGACTGGAGTAGCAATGCTTGTGAGTAAAAATGAAAAATCCGGTGAAAGAAATTTTGATAGCCTACATAAGGAGGAGCGTTTCCAGGTAATTCGTAACGGTTTTTTGTGTGTGTTGATGATCTTTAGTTTAGTTAGTGTCATTTTGTTGGAGGGAACGCTAATTACTAACTATTTTTTGGAATGGTTTCCGCTTCTTGTTACCCTCATTTCTGGCTTGTTAGTTTGTATTCTATTGTTTTTTAAAAGAAAAAGCTCTAGCAGCGGATGGATTGAAAAGCTTTGTGAATCCAAGGGCTTTAATGGTAAATTAAGCTGTAATGATGTATTAAATTCCGCAGGAGCAAATCTTTTTGGTACTCTTAATCTTTCCGATGTTGCTATCGTGTACTTTGTAGGAAAAATTTTGGCTTTCCATATTCTTCTATTAACAGACAAACCCGAACTATTGATTTCTCTATTTGCTATACTAAGTTTAATTTCAGTACCAATCACGATTTTTTCCGTGATCTATCAGGCCAAAGTCATTAAGGTGTTTTGCCTATTATGCATGGCAACTGTGTTGATACTTTGGATAGAAATAGTTTTTTTATATCCGAAACTAACTTTTCCGATATCTAATGCTTGGGACTTTAAGTCAGTCGTGTTCGCCATGATATCATTTGCTGTTCCAATTTTCTGTCTGATAATCAATCAGTCTTATTTTGTGTCAAAACGAGAAGTAAACATTGTGAAAGCCCAATTAAATAGCATCAAAAGATCGCCTTTAGTGCTTCAACAAATGCTAGCTGAGTGTAAGTCGATTTCTGAAAAATTGGATCTAGAAGACGAGATTATTTTGGGGAATAAATTCGGATGTGTTTCAATTGTGGCATTATTGAACCCGTATTGCGAGTCCTGTGGAAAAACTTTTAATGACCTCAAGAAATTGGTAAATGACTTTGAACACATTGTCGTAGTTATTCGCTTTAGTGTTCTCAATCCAGTTGTGCGTCACTTTGCATATTTAATTGTGAGTTCGTTTTTTTCTGAAGGAAATACGAAAGTTTTAGAATCTTTGGACGATTGGTTTCGTCAGAAAAATAGAAACATTGCAGATTGGCACAAAAGTCTTAGTGGCTTTGAACACCTTGACTTGAAAAGTGTAGAGTCAAAAATTTCTTTATGGGGTTCATGGGAGACTAACTATGGAATCAATAGAGCTCCTACGATTTTTATTGATGGATATCAGAAGCCCAACCTGTTATCGTTATTGGACTTCTATCCGTATTTTAAATCGAAATTGACTAAAGCTACATCTTAGAGACGTGAGTAGAACAGCATTGTTTTTAATGACTTCAGCATATAGTCATTATCTCCCTTCATTTAGAATAGCAAATCAATTGTCAAGTAAGGGATTTCAAGTCGTGTACGGTGGTGATGAGAGTTTTAGAATATTAGTTGAAGCGAACGGTTTTAGCTTTTTACCATGCTCTATAAGTTTTATTCAGACAATCATAACCATTCGAAATTTCTCTTTACGCGATGTTGTATCGTTATTTTTTAAGAGTGTAATAAGAAGGATTTCAGGAGACTATAATGGAATTTTTGGGGCAAGGATATTTTTGATTCAGAGAGAAATAGACAAGATTAATCCTGGTTTGATTTTAGTGGACTCCTTTTTAGCGCCTGTCTCAGTGATTTTTCTTAGTAATCCTAACTATCGGGGAAGAATTATTTTTCTACAGACTATGCTGTCAACCTATCGAAGTAAATGTGTCCCACCTTTAAGTAGTTCGATTGTGCCTAGATTTTCGACTTGGCATGCATGGATTTGTTCACTTGCTTGGAAGAGATACTTTATTAAAAGACTTATTGACCAGACAATTATAAAGCTAGCTTTTGTCGGACTTGATAATCATACTTTATTGCTCAGATGGCTGAAGTCAAACGTAGATTCAAAAAATGTGATTGTAGTTAACAAAGATCGATGTTTTCATTTCACGATTGACGGTGTTCCTGAAATAATCCTTTCGCCTAAAGAAATAGATTATCCTTGGCTCACGAAACGTAGAAATCAATACTATGCTGGAATTTCAATAGACTTAAAGCGGTTACATTTTTTGTACGACAAGGATTTTGCGAAGAAATTCTCAGACCTGATTGCAGAAAATTTTTATTATCGTAAAGTAGTTTATTGTTCGATGGGAACCATTAGTCAAGAGCATAATTCTAAGATTTTTAATTTTATTTTGCGACTAATAGGTGTTTTTGAACGCAAGAAGAATTGGCATTTAATCTTAGCGAGTGGAGTGGGTATTTCCCAATTCAAAACACCTTTACCTGAAAACATAACTATTTTTACTTCGGTACCACAACTTCAAGTACTTGCAAAAGCTGATTTATTTATTTCTCATGGCGGCCTTAATTCAATTGTAGAAGCAATCAATTGCAAGGTGCCAATGTTAATTTTTCCGCTTAATGATGATTGGGATCAAAATGGCAATTCTTCAAGAGTGAGTTATTTTAATATTGGAAGGAAATTATCTATTGAATCGAATACGGCCGCAATAACAAATGGAATTAGAGAAGTTCTTGAGGATCCAATTGGAAAAACTCAAATATCACATATGAGTGACAATTTGCTCAATGGAAGTGTGGAATTTGCAGAGATTAATAACCTTATTGATTCGATAACAACTAAAAACCATGTTGCAAGTCTTATGCTTTGAAAATAGTTAATCTAAGTTGTTAGTCCAACTCAGTTTAATAGAAGGAGAGGCTGACTTTTGGTCGGCCTCTCTTCAACTTTAAAGCAATAAAGTGAGTGTCATTTTTATTGCATAGGCCGTCACATAAAGCATTGGCAACCCCCAGCTCCGTTGGCACACCAGTTTGAGACAGCATTTTGAGCTGATTGTGAGTTAGCGTAATACCCTGTCCACGCCCCTGGGCCTGACGTACATTGGCAATTACAATAACCTGCACCACCGTTGATCTTTTTCATTTCGTCAGTGCTGATCTTCTGACCGTAGAACTTTGAAAGGTTTTTCATAATAATAGTGTTGTAAATTTTTATCACCTACTCATTCGCTTTTCGGCATCCGCGGCAAGCCATCATGTGAAACATTGCAAGTCAAAAATTGCTCACTTGAGTCTAACCATACTGGATTACACGGAAATTGGATTACATACTTTGAAATTACTTTTTTACTTTAGAGGTGGCTATCTGCAGATTGGCGGATAAGCTTCCTAAACTGATAAAATATTCGCTCTAACAACCGCAGATCTTCCGTAATAATCTCGGTCTCGCCTTGTAATTCTGGCCTAAAAGCAAGGTTTTTATTGTAAGTGCTTGCCATACCTTTAGGTAAGTTAATTATCACATAATAGCTTTCTTTTTCAGGTACTTGAGAAATAGCAGCAATTGTGCCCTCTAGCATGCCAAACTGTTCAAATGGATAGCTTGCCAACCTGATAGTAACGAATTGTCCGGTCTTTACTTTGCCAGAGCCGCGCAGAGGCAGTTCAGCTCTCGCAATCAACTGGTTGGAGAAAGGTAATATGGCGAATATTGGTTTTCCATTCTCCACATACTGCTCATTTTCAAGAAACCCCAAATAAGCAAGAGTGCCATCGGTAGGTGAGATAAATAGAAAATTTTCTTTCCATCCTTTTAGTCGAGCAGTGAGTTCTTTAATAGCATGATCTGTGCTGGTTTGTAATTGTATCTCTTCCTTTTGTCGACTTATATCCAGTTCGGTCACTTGTTTCTCAAGAGCATCAATTTGCAATTGATTTGAAATAACAGAAGCCTCCATACTCTTTATTCCACGCTGCTGTAGGAGGTATGCGCTTTCGCTTTTATTGAAATCCAGCGGTGCTATGACACGTTGGGCGAGAAGGAGAGAGTCTGCCTGATACTGTCGATGGGTAAGGACACCTTCCTTCTTCATCAATGTTAGTTGCTTAAGTAAATTTTGGTTAAGCCGCTTAAAGGACACAATCTGTTTGTGTAGATGGGCTACTTGCTTCTCCTGAAGCCTGTTATCTACAAAGGTGAGGTAATCTTGTAGGGTTTTTGCGGCTGCATTTACATAGCCTTGCAGATCGCCCGTTTGCAGATTTCTTGTGAGCAATTCTGATAATGCGCGTGGCTCTTTGGCAAATTCTACAAGGCCTGTCTCCAATGAAACAATATCTGATAACAAGGCACTAGTTTGAATATAAGCTACCAATTCACCTTTCTTCAGTTTATCATTCG
>JAIENH010000205.1 GCA_019751475.1 Cyclobacteriaceae bacterium | reverse complement strand
TTTTGTTGTGCGCCTTCCGTCCGTGCTTGTTACTTCAACCTGAACTGTTGAACCTTCTTCTACTTTTTGTTTCGCTCCTGTAGCGATATCGTAGCTCGCCAGGTACATGAATTCGCTGCCCTCATCCGTGAGGAAATAAAGTTTCTTGCCATCCAAACTGAAATACTGTGGATTGTATTGCGCATCGCCTTCGTGCTTGGAGAGCAGTTGCATCTTGCCCGACTGCGTGTCTAACAAATACATGTTTGAATTATTGGTGGTGATGTTTTCGCTCAAGGCGATGTAGCGGTCATCATTAGAGATAACATCGGGATTGAGGCCTTTCTCATTTTTATAGACCAGCGTAGCAGGGTACACTTTCTTTTCACCTCTGGCTACCTGCACATTATACAAGTCAAAATATTTCTTATCGCGACTGTTGGACGCATAGTACATCAGCTTTTTGCTATAACTCCAGCCGGCAAATTGTGCTTTGGCGGTGCTGTCGGGAATAAGGTCGATGGTAGAACCATCCGGGTTGCGCACAAAAATGTGATTGATTTCATTACCACCTTTATCGCTTGTGTACACCACGCGCTCATCGGCCGGAAAGTATGAGAGGGCAAACACGGCATTATCCGTTGAGGCTGTGAGCGGTTTCTTTTCACCCGTCTTGATATCAATCTCCTCTGCATTGAAAATACCGGTTTCCTTGCCGCTGATGAGCACTTTACTTTCATCGGGTGAGAATGCTCCACCGTTGATCTGCACGATGTCCATAAATTGGCGGATGGTGTAGCGCTTGGGCTGCGCTACTTCAGCCTGCTTAGTACACGACCCTATTATCATGACCAAGACGAGGGCCACCGCTGCGCGGTAAAAGGTTGTTTTCATACAAAGGGAGTTGGTTATTAAATCCAAGGTATTAAAAAACTCTTTGTGTAACAGCGGGTTTTAGTCGTGTGCCTTTATGCTGTGAAAAGTGGTAATTTTGCCTGCTATGGTCCATATCCATTCGTTTACATTCAATCCGTTCGAAGAAAACACCTACGTGCTGTATGACGAAACAGCCGCAGCCGTGATCATCGACCCGGGTTGCTACGAACTGGCCGAGCAGGCAGAACTGAAAGAATTCATTACCTCAAAGAAATTAACAGTTAGTCTGCTTCTCAATACGCATTGCCACATCGACCATGTATTAGGAAACAATTTTGTGAAGAAGACCTGGGCCGTGCCCTTCGCCTGTCATGCAGTGGAGATACCGGTGCTGAAAGCTGTGAAAGTCTATGCACCTAACTACGGTTTTCCATTATACCAGGAAATTTTGCCAGACCAAACACTGCAAGAAGGTGTGCCGGTCACCTTCGGCAACAGCTCGCTGGATGTTATCTTTCTTCCAGGCCACTCACCGGGGCATGTAGGATTTTATCATGCCGGCCAGAAATTTTTAATTGGTGGAGATGTATTGTTCAACCGCTCCATCGGCCGCACCGATCTGCCGGGTGGAAACTTTGATACTCTTATCAACAGCATCCATCAAAAACTTTTCACGCTACCCGATAATGTAACAGTTTATGCCGGGCATGGCCCTACTACCACCCTTGGTGACGAAAAGATGTACAATCCCTTTTGCGCGCTTACGGTTTCATGAAGTTGCTTCGCCATTTGCCCAACGCCCTCACGTGTGGCAACCTGTTGTGCGGGTGCGTTGGCATCGTCTTTACGCTGCACTACTCCACCGGCATGGCCATTTGGTTTGTGATGCTGGCCTGCGTGTTCGATTTTTTTGATGGCTTCGCGGCACGCATGCTTAAGGTCACCTCTCCTATTGGCAAAGAACTAGACTCCCTGGCCGACATGGTGAGTTTCGGTGCACTTCCTGCCGTCACCATGTTTCAGATGATTGACGTGATCTCTGCCAATAATTTTATAGCGTATTCCTCGTTCAGCCTGGCCGTATTCTCCGCTTTGCGCCTCGCCAAATTCAACATTGATGAAAATCAGAAAGATTCTTTCACGGGTGTGCCTACACCGGCCAATGCTCTCTTGAGTACCTCGCTGGTGTATCTTAAAGAACCGTGGGACATGCTCATTTCCCAAGACTATTTTTTAGTAATCATTGTAGCGGTGTCTTCTTTTCTGCTGGTATCTCCCTGGGAGCTGTTCGCCTTGAAATTCAAAAATTTCACCTGGTCGGATAATAAGCTGAGGTTTACCTTTTTGGGCCTTTCGGTATTACTACTGGCCTTTTGGCAAATTGGGGCACTGCCATTTGTCATACTTTTGTATGTGTTGCTGTCGTTATTGACTCGTTGGGTGAAGATCTGAAAATTTTGAAATACGCTTTCGTAATACTGTTCGCACTGGGGTTGGTCACCGGGTTGGCACAATCGTCTTCTGTGCTAGCCTCCGGCAAGTGGTACAAGCTCTCCGTTACGGAAGATGCCGTCTATCGTATTGATTACAACTTGTTGAAAAAATTAGGGATTGATCCGGATAGGATTGATCCAAAGAAATTGCAGATCCATGCAGCAGGCAATGGCATGCTGCCACAGCCTAACAGCGCACCCCGTGTTCGTGATTTACAACAGCTAGCTATTACCGTGACGGGGCAAGACGATGGCAGATTTAATAAAGAAGATGCCATTCTGTTTTATGGTCAGGGGCCAGACATGTATCAACTCAATCCCGCAAAGGGGATCTACTACTACGAAAACAATTTATACAGCGACAAGAATTTCTACTTCCTGACAGTTGGTGCCGATGATGGCAAACGCATGTCTACGATCGCACATATTTCGGGTAACTATCCTACCGTGGCAGAGTTTGACGATTTTTCTTACTACGAAACCGAGCAAGTAAACGAACTGCGTTCAGGCCGCGATTGGTTTGGTGAAGTGTTTGACACGAAGACAGAGTACACCATTCGTTTTGAAATACCCGGCATTGTCGATATCACGCCCATCAAGCTTATTTCGGCTGTCATGGGGCAGTCATTTGCCGAGTCTTCTTTTCAGCTTTCGCTGAATGAAGTGGCCGTGGGCGAACAAAAGATTCAGCCCATCATCAATTCGCAATATGCTGTGAAGGGCGCCAAGCGAAGTGATACACTTACCATAAACTCATCAGCCGTTCAGGCTGCAAGTCGAGCCAACCAGGATCTTAAAATAAAATTTACAAAAGCCGCAACGGGTCGCTCCGTTGCCTACCTCGATTATGTTCTGTTGCAAACTAAACGCACTCTTGCCCTTTACGGAGATCAGAAGATTTTCTTGTCATTGAAAAGTCTGCAACAACCCATCAGTCGCTTCTCTATCGCATCCATGCCGGCCAATGGTGCCGTGTGGGATATCACAGATCCCTTTGATGTGAAGATCCAGGAAACGGTAGAGCAAAATGCTTCGTTCTCAGCTTCTTCCACGATGCTTAAAAAATACATTGCTGTCGCCAACAAAAACCTTCCGGCACCTACATCTGAAGGCCTCGTTCCCAATCAAAATATTCATGGCATAACAGCTGTCGATCTGTTGATCGTTACTGCCCCTGAGTTTGCTTCAGAGGCTCAGCGTCTGGCCGGCCACCGCAGTTCAAAAAATTCTTTACGGGTGGTGGTGACCACCACTACGGAAGTGTACAATGAATTTTCCGGTGGAAAGCAAGATGTTACCGCCATCCGCGATGCGGTCAAGCACTTGTTTGACAAAAAGACGGGCATCAAAAATCTCTTACTTATGGGCCGTGGGTCGTACGACTACAAGAACTACCTCACCTACAACAAAAACTTTGTTCCGATTTACGAGTCGCGAAATTCTCTTAGTCCTTTGGAGACGTACTCAAGCGATGACTATTTTGGTTTTCTCGATAACAACGAAGGGAACTGGGGAGAAAACCCACCGCAGCCACATACGTTGGAGATCGGGGTCGGGCGCTTGCCCGTGAAAAAACCGGAAGAAGCTAAGACCGTGGTTGATAAACTGATTCAATACGAAAATCAAAATTGGGGCAGTTGGCGGAAAGAAATTTTATTCGTGGCTGACGATGGTGATTTTAACATTCACCAGGGGCAAGCCGATCAGATGGCCGAAAGTATTGAGTCGAGTGACCCGGAGTTTAATATCGAAAAAATCTACGTGGATGCCTTCAAGCAGGTCGATAGTCCGATTGGCCAGGTGTCACCCGAAACCACCGATGCATTGGTTGCAGCTGTGCGCAAAGGCGTGGCCATTGTGAATTTTACAGGTCATGGCAATGAGCAGCAGTGGGTGCAAGAGCGCATCCTCAACCAACTTTCGCTGGAGCGATGGACAACAGCACCACACTATCCGCTGTTAGTTACCGCTACCTGCGAATTTGGTCGAAACGATGACCCCGGCCTGATCTCCACGGGCGAACTTTCCATGATAAAAAAAGATGGGGGCTCCATCGGCTTGGTGACTACCGCTCGCCCCGTAAACTCCAGCACAAACTTTACATTGAACAAAGCCTTTTACCAGGCATTATTTACCAAAGACCAGGGCAACTTCCGTGACCTGGGCTCGGTATTCCGCGATACCAAAAACAACAGCATAAGCGAAAATGCCAATCGAAATTTTTCGCTGCTGGGCGATCCTTCCATGAAACTTGCCTTGCCATCGGCCGAAGTGAGGATCAGCGAAATCAAAAATCTCTCCTCAAACTCCGATACCGTAAAGGCATTATCAAAAGTACGGGTGAGCGGAGGTATCTATCGCAATGGCACACTGGATGAAAACTTTAATGGCATCGCGACAACCACCTTGTTTGATAAAATGGTGCCTAGAAAAACATTGGGCGATGAAAATCCCCCGTTCAATTACTTCACGCGCGATAATGCACTCTTCCGTGGGCAAGCCAGTGTGCAAAACGGTGTCTTTAGTATCCGCTTCACCGTACCCAAAGATATTGATGTAACCGTTGGCACGGGTAAACTAAGTGCGTATGCTTATTCCAATAGTCGCAACTACGATGTGACCGGTGGCAATGCTCTTGTTAAGGTAGGCTCAGCAGAAAAAAATCCCGGCACCGATACACAAGGTCCCTCCATTCAACTTTTCATGGGCGACAGTACTTTTGTCAACAGTGGCATTGCCGGCAAAAGCAGTCGCATTGTTGCCATCTTATCTGATAAAGACGGTATCGATATCTCAAATTTCCGCGAGCAAAATGCCATCATTGCGCAGTTAGACGACTCCGCCACATTTAACTTAAATGATTACTACCAGGCAGATATTAACACCGTAGCGCGTGGTAAGTTGAGTTACCCAATTGATAATTTAAAGCCTGGCCCCCATACATTAACACTCCGCGCATCCGATGTCTTCTCCAATCGATCAGCGACCTCCATTTCATTCTTCGTCACTGAACAAGCCGGCATTCAAATCGAGCAATTATTCAATTACCCCAATCCCGTTACGTCCAGCACTACCTTTCGCTTCAAACATAGTCGATCAGGAGAAGATCTTGAAGCCACGGTGGCTCTCTATGATCGTGTCGGACAATTGGTGTATTCAGGCGCTTACCAAGTGAGCAATGGACCGTATCAAGTTGACCTTCCGGAGTGGGACGCTACTAATGGAAGTGGAACAAAATTAAGCCCGGGCCTATACCTGTTAAAGCTCTCACTTCGTTCTCTCGTTGATGGTTCGAAAAATGAAAAAATAACAAAGATTATAATCACCAATTGATTATCTTTACCCCTTAGATGTTGATTATGAATAAGTTAGCGTTGGCTTTAGCGTCTTCTCTTTTGGTTAATGGTCTGTATGCACAAACCATTGGCTCCGGAGGCACCTCACTTATCGGCCAGGACAGTACCAACAGAGCCATCACTACGGCCGTGCCATTCCTCGGCATCACACCCGATTCTCGGGCAGCAGCCTTAGGCGATGCAGGGGTGGCGACTTCACCTGATGCTAATTCAGCCTATTGGAATGCCGCCAAACTGGCGCGTATTGACAAGGGTTACGGTGTGTCGGCTTCGTACACTCCCTGGCTGGGCAAGATCATCAACGATATGTATATCTTCTATCTCTCCGGGTTTTATAAAATTGATGATCGACAGGCAGTGGCAGCTTCCATGAAATATTTTGACTTAGGCGAAGTACAGTTCAATCAAGGCCCGGATCCTGCGGATCTTTTGGGGCGTTACAACCCCAGAGAATTTGCATTTGATGTCACATATTCACGCGTACTGACTGAACGAATCAGTATCGGGGGAGCGATCCGGTATATTCATTCTAACCTTACGGGATATTTGTCAACCAATTCAATTGATGCCCGTCCGGGAAACTCAGTGGCCGTTGACATGGGTTTTTACTATACCAAGCCCATCGTGTGGAAAAACTCTAACTTGTCTCTTGGTGCCACCATTACAAATCTTGGTGGAAAAATTTCTTACTCCGATGCCAACAATCGTGACTTTTTGCCCACCAATCTTAGGCTTGGAAGTGCTTACACGATGGAGTTAGACCCGCTTAACAAGTTTACGTTTGTGCTTGACTTCAATAAGTTAATGGTACCCAGCCCTGGCCCTGGAAGCAAGACAAAGCCCATGCTCAGTGGCGTACTAGGTTCGTTTGGGGATGCGAGAGGAGGATTTAGTGAGGAATTGCGTGAGTTCACTACTTCACTTGGCGTGGAATATTGGTACAACCAAACCTTTGCCGGTAGATTAGGCTATTTCAACGAAGCCAAGGACAAGGGCAATAGAAAATACTTAACAGCCGGTGTCGGTTTCCGCTACCAGAAGTTCGGTCTGGATGTAGCTTATCTGGTACCGACCAATAGACGCGAAAACGCTCTGGCGGAGACCCTGCGTTTTACATTAATGATGCTCTTCGAAAAGAAAGTCAAGGAAAGCGATTCAGTAATTGACTAATGAGTAAACTGGATCGCACCCAGGCTCCGCCCTTCCAACTTTCTTCTGATTATTCCCTTCCACTTCCGGAGGTTCTTTCGCATGGATCAATAGATATCTTTGCCTTTCGTGAGCTTTCGCTGGATGTCGTTAAAGTCGAATTGATTTTTGCATCTGGCAAATGGCACGAGCCTGCCATAGGCATAAGCCATTTTACATCCCAAATGCTGAATAAAGGCACACGTTCAAAAAATTCATTTGAGATCGCAGAGAGCCTGGATTCATTAGGAGCCCATCTGGAAATCAGCCCAGGATTTGATGTAGTCGCCATTTCGCTATTCGCCCTTCGAAAGAAATTAATGCCTGCCATGACAATACTTTCGGAGATATTATCCGAAAGCACATTTGATGAAGAGGAACTTAGGATCATGAAAGAGATTTTTATTCAAAATCTCAAAGTCAACCGAGAGAAGACCAACGTAGTTGCTTCGAAAGAAATAAGAAAATCAATTTTCGGGAGTTCTCATCCGTATGGCAGCTCAATCGAAGAAGAAGATGTGGAAAAACTTACCTCAAATACACTAAAGAAATTCTTTGAAGAAGATTTTGCTTTGAAAGCTGTGTTTATTGTTGGCAGGCTTTCCGATTCAGAGGTACAAGAGGTGATGACCCTTGTTGGGTCGAAGTCAAAAAAAGAAAGTCGACCTGAAAGAATTGCAATAAGTAAAGGTGCATCACTCGCTATCAGCAAACCTGGTAGTATTCAGGCATCAATCCGCCTGGGTAAGCAATGTGGGCCGAGAACGAACTCTACAGACCATTTTGAGTCAGTCATGTTCAATCACGTGCTGGGCGGTTATTTTGGCTCTCGGCTAATGAAAAATATTCGCGAAGAAAAAGGTCTTACTTACGGAATTTATTCTTCACTTAATCATTTTCTTCATCATGACTTTTGGATGATTGGTGCCGAGGTTAATCTTCAGAATGGAGATCAGGCTCTTCAGGAAATTAGAAACGAAATTTCAGCGCTTCAAAATCAACGTGTACCACACGATGAATTGGAGGCAGCTAAGAACTATTTTATTGGTAGCTGGCAATCTGAAAACTCAACCCTATTTGCTGTGGCAGAAAAGTACAAAGGCCTTTACCTCTGGGGCCTCCCAAATAATTTCTATATGGAAATGCTTAGCTACATCCAAGAGCTCAGGCCGACCCAAATCCAATCCATTGCCAACAAGTATTTTGATGCAAGTGATTTGATTGAAGTCCGTGTTGGATAAAATCCTAAGTGAATTCCCTTTAACAGGTTTACCACTAAAATTTCGGAGTCATCCGGAAAAGGACGAAAACAAAAAAGCCCTCCCGATTTTTATCGGGAAGGCTTTAATGAAATCGGGCAACGACTTACTCTCCCGGGTTTTACCCCAGTACCATCAGCGCGGGTGGTCTTAACTTCTCTGTTCGGAATGGGAAGAGGTGGTCCCCACCGCTATAGTCACCTTAAAGTTTGCCACGTGTTTAGCGTGGTCTTAATGGTTCTATAATCGATAGTCGATTATTCAATATCGTTGACAGTATTGATGAAAGAGTATTGTAAGCAAGCACATAGTTTATTTGCTGAAGCGTTTGGGTAATTAGTACTGCTCAGCTTTGCCATCTCTGACTTTACACCTGCAGCCTATCGCGTCATAGTCTATGACGTCCCTTATATGGAAGTCTCATCTCGAGGTGGGGTTCGCGCTTAGATGCTTTCAGCGCTTATCCTCTCCCAACGTGGCTACCCGGCACTGCAGTTGACACCACAACCGGTACACCAGAGGTTGGTCCAACCCGGTCCTCTCGTACTAAGGTCAGAGCCTCTCAAACTTCCTACGCCCATCACAGATAGGGACCGAACTGTCTCACGACGTTCTGAACCCAGCTCGCGTGCCACTTTAATGGGCGAACAGCCCAACC
>JAIENH010000385.1 GCA_019751475.1 Cyclobacteriaceae bacterium | reverse complement strand
CAATACTTCTGGCAGTGACCGGAAAATCACCCGTAATCATAACCACAGCGATGCCTGCTTCCCGACACTCGCGAATAGCCTGAGGCACCTCGGGACGGATGGGATCTTCCAATCCGATTAACCCAAGAAACGAAAAATCAAAACCAGTCTGTGTCTCCGGTAAGTGGCTTGGATGCGAAGCTTCGGCAACGGCTATGACGCGATACCCTTGCTCCGCCATTTGATGCACAGCCGCCAGGTGTTTAGCCCTATCATGTTCACTCATGCGACACAATTCAAAGACGGTTTCAGGTGCGCCTTTGGCAGAAACAGTTGTTGACAGATCCTCACTGTTTTGCAACACGCGTGTCATGGCAAGTAATTGCTTACTCAATGGATACTCGCGTACAATGTTATGCTGTTCGCTGGGCTGTCTAGACGTTTCCTCGTGCTTTCTTTGGATAGCAAGCTCCATGGGGTCAATGGAGTTATGTTGAGAGGCGCGAAAGCCCACCCGCAGTAACTGTGTAAACGTGTTCTCTGTCTTTTCAAATTGTTCGCGGGTAATTGTTTGTGTTCCATCATACAATACAGCCACTTCCATTTTATTCTGGGTAATGGTTCCTGTTTTATCCGAGCAAAGCACGGTGGCCGATCCCAGGGTTTCAATAGCCGAAGGGCTGCGTGTCAGCACTTTTTGTTGGGAAAGACGCCAAGCGCCCAGGGCCAGAAAAATCGTAAGTACAACAGGAAATTCCTCCGGAAGGATGGCCATCGAAGCTGCCAATCCATTCAGCAAGGACTGGATAAAATTTCCACGAGAAAAATAAAACGCGACAACAACCGCCAGACTCAAGAAAGCACCTCCGATCAACAACTTCTTGATCAATGCTTTCATTTCAATTTGCAGTCGCGTTTCATCCTGCTCAATATTTTTAAGCGACATGCCAATTTTTCCAAATTGTGACTGCACTCCGGTGGCAATGACTTTTGCCAGCCCTTTTCCCTGCACCACCAACGTGCCACTAAAGACCATTGATTTAGCGCTTTCGTCCGTTGTTTTACTGACTGCTACTGACTCTCCCGTTAACAGCGATTCATCAATTGATAAATTAAGTGCTTCTATCAAAGTGGCATCGGCAGCTATACGGTCTCCTTCATTTACAATTAAAACGTCTCCTGGTACTACTTCCCGGCCGGCAATTCGAGTTTCATTCCCATCGCGTATCACCAGCGCACGTGGAGACGATAAGTTTTTTAGTGCCTCCAGGGCGCGTTCAGTCTTTTGGGATTGATAGAATGTAATACCAATGATAACGAAGATGGCCGAAAGCAAAATGATACCTTCTCTGTAATCTCCCAGCACCACATAGAGTGAAGCACAACTGATCAATAAAAGAAACATGGGTTCCTTTACTACTTCAAGGGCAATACGCCAAATACTCCTGGGTTTGGCTGATGGCAGTTCATTAAATCCATACTCTTTTAGCCGTTGCTTTACCTGTGATGAAGAGAGGCCCTGTTCCATTCAAGAGAATTTGATCGAGTGTTAAAATCCCGTTAAGCTACCCAGAATTCAGATGCGATCACATTGATAAAAGTCATGTTTTTACCTGACTCTGATCACGCAGACCATACTCACCCTCATCTAAATTTGAAAGGAAATTTTTGAGCGTGAATCTTTTCAGATCAGCATCTATTTCATGAGAATCATTTTTTTACTGACAGGCAGCTTGCTTTTGTCTTGCTCGCGCAATGTTGAAAAAACCAGTCCGGTTGTTGGCCCCATATCAGAATCAGTCTATGCCTCTGGCGTAATCAAAAGCAAAGGTCAGTACCAAGTGTATACTTCTGTAGCCGGACTCGTGCACGAAATCCTGGTGAATGAAGGTGATACGGTAAGAAAAGGATCGCCCATCATGCGACTGTTAAACGAACCGTCCAGGCTGCAGGCTTTGAATGCTAAATATGCGGCCGACTACGCTGACCTGAAAGCAAACTCCAACAAACTCGGAGAGGCCAAGGCGCAGGTGGAGTTGGCTCGAAGCAAATTGAAAAATGATTCCTTGCTTTTTGAACGACAGCAAAACTTATGGAAACAAGGTGTGGGCAGTCGTATTGACTTTGAGCAACGCGAATTATCGTATAAAAACTCCAAAGCCAGTTACGAGTCTGCCACAGTTCGATACGAAGATCTGAAGCGTCAGCTTGAATTTACTTCCAAACAAGCCACGACCAATTTGAGAATAAGTTCTGCCCAAGCTGCTGACTACCTCGTGAAATCAGAAATTGATGGCAAGGTCTTTAAGATTTTGAAGGAGCAGGGAGAATTTGCCAACACGCTCAATCCGGTGGCTGTAATAGGAGACGCCAATGACTTTTTGCTGGAGATGAAAATTGATGAGTATGATATCGCCCAGATACACAAGGGTCAAAAAATAGTCTATAGCATGGATAGCTATAAGGGTCAGGTGTTCGAAGCCAGGGTCGACAACATTGAGCCCATAATGGATGAGCCGTCACGGTCATTCACGGTGGAAGGGAAATTTGTTACCCGCCCTCCTGTACTTTATCCTCATTTATCCGCGGAAGCGAATATCATTTTGAGATCCCAGGAAAAGGCCCTGACTATACCTCGAAACTATCTCATGAATGATTCGATGGTGCTTCTCAGTAATGGGAGATTGAAAAAGGTAGTGGTAGGACTTAAGGATTACCAGCGCGCAGAAATACGAGAAGGACTTACGGCTGAGGATGTTATCTACAAACCGAACTTATGAATGCGCGATTGATAACCCGGATTGCGAAATCGCTATTGCTTGCGCGATGGAAGCAAACGCTGGTGGCCGCTATCGGTGTAACCTTCAGCATCACCATGTTTATCGCGTTGCTGAGTTTCATGAATGGACTAAATGGTCTGCTGGACGGATTGGTATTGAATCGTACGGCACACGTGCGACTCTTTAATGACATAAAGCCCAATCAGCGCCAGCCTGTAAACGAATCAAAAGAATTTCGCGGAAGCTACAACTTCATCCGCTCCGTTAAGTCAAGCGGAGGTCGCCAGGAGATATACAACAGCGGTGCGATCATGCAGGCCTTGAAGAAAGACAATCGCGTACTGGGTTGTGCTCCTAAAATAACTACGCAAGTTTTCTTTAACGATGGTGCGGTCAACATTTCAGGTGTAATAAATGGCATTGACGTGCAGGCGGAAAGCGACTTGTTTCACTTTCGCGATTATGTTGTGGAAGGAGATGCGCTGGCGATTAAGACAGCGCCCAATAGCATCATCCTCGGAAAGGGCCTTGCGTCCAAACTGCTTGCCAACATCGGAGATGTGGTACAAGTTGCTACTCCTAAGCAAGACCGGTTTTCATTGAAGGTCGTTGGTTTTTTTCAATCAGGTATTGGGGAATTTGACAAAGTGCAAAGTTACGCCTCATTGGGAACAGCTCAGAAAATTCTTGGTAAGTCTAGTGAGTATGTCACCGATATTCAAGTAAAACTTCGAGACCTAAATATGGCTCCTCCCGCGGCACGGGAATATCATCAGCTTTTTGGCGTTGATGTAGAAGACATCCAAACGGCCAATGCGCAATTTGAGACAGGCTCTTTTATTCGTACGCTTATTTCCTATGCGGTGGGTGTTACCCTTCTGATTGTGGCCGGATTTGGTATCTACAATATTTTAAACATGATGATTTATGAGAAGATGGATTCTATAGCCATCCTAAAAGCTACGGGCTTTGCGGGTATTGATGTAAATCGCATCTTCTTACTCATCGCTTTGAGCATCGGTTTCTTTGGCGGCATATTGGGTCTTCTGTTTGGATTTTTACTTTCTTCAATTATAGATCGCATACCGTTTACCACTGCTGCCCTGCCCACCATCAAAACATACCCGATCGACTATAATCTTGCTTTCTATTTTATCGGATCCATCTTTTCATTGCTAACCACGTACCTGGCAGGCTGGGCACCCTCCCGCAAGGCAAGCAGAGTTGACCCGGTTATAATCATTCGTGGCAAATAAGGATATGAACGAGCCTACCGTCCTTCAAGCGCACCACATCCATAAGAGCTTTCACGATCCCGTGACTATCCCGGTGCTGAAGGACATTTCATTCTCGATCAAGAAAGGGGAATTTGTTTCCATTACCGGCAAGTCAGGTTGCGGAAAATCAACTCTGCTTTACATACTCTCCACCATGGACACCGACTATGAAGGAGATTTGTTTATTCAAGGTGAGAACATGCGCGATCGAAACGAAAAGCAATTGGCACAAGTACGAAACGAAAAAATTGGGTTTGTCTTTCAGTTTCATTACTTACTCAATGAGTTTACAGTATTAGAAAACGTGATGCTGCCCGGTCTAAAATTAGGCCATCTTCCGGAAGCTGAGGTTAAGCGTCATGCCGAGGATCGTCTTACCACACTAGGTATCGATTCATTAGCAGAGAAAAAACCAAAGCAACTCTCCGGAGGTGAAAAGCAGCGCGTAGCCATTGCACGGGCACTTATCAACAACCCCAGCATCATCATGTGCGATGAGCCTACCGGAAACCTGGATAAGAAAAATGGCCAGATCGTATTTGATACTTTTAAAAAACTGGCAGATGAAAACAAGCAGACACTACTCGTGGTAACACATGACCCCGAGTTCGCTCAAAACACTCATCGAATCATTGAAATGGAGGATGGGCGAATTATCAAACAATAAGTAATGTTTTTTTTAAACACTCATTAAAAAATTAAATAGCTATGACAATAACACAAGCATACTTGCAAACCTGGGCAGAGGCACGTACTCGATTTTCTAATTTATTGAAAGATATAAAGCAGGAGGATCTCACCAAAAAACTGATAAATACTAAGAATAGTGCAGGCTTTCTTATTCGGCATATAGGAGATGTAGAATTACTTTTTGCTAAAAACGTCTTCGGTGCTACTGAGGTAAAGGTGCTGGCGAAAACAGTAATTGCCCAACATGATACGGGAGAATGGATTAATCTCACGGAGTTGCTGGAATATCAAAGCAGCGCTTCTGATATTCTGAAGGCAATTATCGAAAAGCAGACGGATGATACTTGGCAGCAAACAATCACCACAAAAGAGTTTGGCACTAAAACAAAAGCGGAAGCCATAGGTCGAATTATTTCACACACGGCCTATCATGCAGGCCAGTTGGCATTGACCCTGAAGTATGGGCAGTGATTTTTGAAGGTACGTAGCATTGTTTTTCATTCTCGGATGACAAAAGTCATTTCCACGTTCAACCACTGTCATGGTTGATTTTTTGGAGTGACTGTAGCTTTGGAGCATACTCAAAAAGACAAATGCCATGCTTGGAAACTTGACCGAAAGTCAAATTGAACATGTGTTGCACAGCGAGGTAATCGGGCGGATTGGCTGTTTCGCGGATGGTAAAGTATATGTAGTACCTGTGACATACGCCTATGATGGGAAATACATTTACCTACACACACGCGAAGGAATGAAAATCAGTATGATGCGAAAGAATCCAAACGTATGCTTCGAGGTGGATGTTATGGATAATATGGCCAACTGGCGAAGTGTCATTATATGGGGCGAATATGAGGAACTGAAAGATGTTCACTCACAAGAGAAAGGCATGAAGATCCTAATGGACAGGCTGATGCCCCTCATGGCCAGCGAGACGGTAAAATCGTCACATCATTCGATGGCTCCACATATTGTGGAGAAAGGATCAAAGGCAATTGTGTACAGAATCAAAATCACGGAGCGTAGTGGAAGATTTGAAAAGCAATAACCCCGAACAGTTATGAAAAAAATACTTTGCCCAACCGATTTTTCAGAAACAGCCGATCAGGCAATCGCCTATGCTGCCAAGCTATGTAAGAAGGTGGGTGCTGAACTCACCTTGCTGAATGTTCAATCCATCCTTTCCCTTCCACTGGAAGAGGTGATAAAAGGCAAGTACATGGCTACCGCAACTGCCCGCCATCGCCTGGAGGACCAGAGTTACAAAGTCATGCAAGTGTTTAAAATCAGTTGCCTGTCTGAAGTGGAACCCTCCAACAAGAGCCTCAGTGAAATCATTGCAGCAAGAGCTCATGATTTTAACCTGATTGTGATGGGCACCAATGGAGCAGACGACTATTATCAATTCTTTGTAGGCTCGAACTCGTACCAGGTGGCACGTGACGCCTCCATTCCTGTTTTACTAGTTCCGAACAGCCATGGGTATGAAGATATATCAACGGTTGTATTCGCCTTTGATTATGAGCACGAGCAAAAGCTTCCATTATCGCAACTAGAAAAATGGGTAAAATGGTTGGGCGCAAGAACAACGATACTACAAGTGAAAGGTCTGTATACTCGTGAGGCGGAGGTTAATGCAAAGGCCGTGGAACAGAGTATCAAGTCTCAAACGGAAATCACGGATATTCAGTTTGACACCATTTACTCTGATGATGTCATCGATGCTATCAATAACTACGTGGTGCGAAACAAGACCGACATGTTAGCCTTGTGTTCATTGAGTCCCAACCTGATACAAACGCTCTTTCATAAAAGCGTAATCAAGAAATTGAGTTCTTATGCAGATTATCCGCTATTCATATTCCACCAGTAACTCGCACAACACATAGCTTCTCTACCGCTTAAAGACGCACCACCTTTTCGAGCTTGGCAGCGTTGAGTATGCGGATACCATCGGGCAAAAGATCAATGAGTCCTTCGTCTTTAAAATCCGCCAGGGTGCGATTGAGCGACTCGGTAGCGGTAGCCACCAGGCTGGAAATGTCTCTTCGCACCACCGTAACGAGGTCAGCTTTTCCACTCAATTTTAACAACGTGCCTGCTACGCGTTGTCGCACAGATTGATAGGCGATATCCAGCAAACGCCCTTCGGCCTCTGCCAAATTATTCGAAAGTAATTTGATGAACTTCTGCGCCACTTCTTTATTGGAATACAGTAAGGACAGGAAATCTTGTTTAGGGATAAATGCAATTTCCGCGTCTTCCAGCACAATAGCCGTCTCATGAGAAGCCGATCCTTCCACTAATGAAACATAACCCAGGTAGCTGCCCGCACCATGAATACCGGTGATTAACTCCTTCCCTTCCCCATTCGATTTGTAGGTCTTTACTTTGCCGCTATTGACAAAATAGAGGTCATTTAGATTTTGTCCCTCCATAAAGAGAAATTCTTTTTTCTTACAATTTCGCACCGGTCGGCTCTCCGAAAGTTTCTTGAACTCCTGAAGTTCTTTGGCATGACTGAAAAAGTTGTTTATGCCATCAATATTGTTTTCATACGTTGCTTTCATCATGGCATTTTTCTTCAGCCTCATCTCCACAACCTTGAGCAAGTCAAAGCCATCAAAAGGTTTGGTGACGTAGTCATCTGCACCCAGGTTCATACCCGCCCTAAAATCGCTCTTGTCGGCTTTGGCGGTGAGAAACACAAATGGAATGTTGGCCGTTTCCGGGTCTTTGTTAAGCAAGTGTAGAACACCGTATCCATCCAGTTCCGGCATCATAATATCGCAAAGTACCAGGTCTGGATGCATCTGTTGCGCGGCCTCTACGCCCGCTTTGCCGTTGGGTGCTGTCAGTACGGCATATTTCCCTAGTTGGAGAATGGCCGAGATATTCTCCGCCATTTCCTGGTTGTCCTCGATTACTAAAATTGTGTTCATGGCGTTTGGTGGTTTATTGGTTTTTGTTTGGTGTCTTCGGTTTTCATGCGCGGAAAAGTGACCGTAAAGGTGGTACCCTCGTTCAACTTACTTTGGAATTCGATAGTGCCCTTCATTAGCCTCACGTACTTTTTTATGATGTTCAAGCCCAAACCCGTGCCTTCCGTATTGGCAGCGTTATGAGCACGATAGAAGCGCTTGAAAATATGCTTATGCTCTTCGGGTGGTATGCCAATGCCTTGATCTGTCACTTTTATTGTCAGGTTATTTTCTGTAAGCGAAGCCTCCAGCCGAATGATTGAATCGATTGAGGAATATTTGATTGCATTACTAATTAAATTCAAAAGAATGCTGCGCAACAACTGTTTGTCGAGGAACACCTCAATTTCATCGCCAGAGTACTCGCATAGAATTCGTTGGTTTCCTTTGCGAATCAACTCCATATCCGGTACCAGTTCCTCTAAAAAGTCACGAATATTGATTTCCGAATAGATTACTTTAATGCGGCCTTCCTCCAACTTGCCCAGTGAAATAAAGTCATTCAGAAGTTCTGTAAGATTATTCACCGATCGCTTGATTTTAGATAAGTGAGCATGCTTGTTCTTCTCCAGATCAGACAGATCGTAGTTCTCCAGCAAAAAGACAGACGAAAGAATAGTACTTAAGGGGGTACGAAATTCATGCGAAGCCATCGTCACAAATTTGGACTTCATGTCATTGAGCTCTTTCTCCTTTTCAACAGATTTTACCAGCTCCTTCTCCACTTTTTTCCGCTCCGTGATGTTCCGGATGACTACTATGACCTCGTTGATCGTGCTACCTTCATCCGGCAAGGGCACTGAGCTAATGGCATATGTCTTGCCGTTTATCTCGATGTCATACGAAATTCGCTGGCCTTCGAAGACCGTGCGTAACTTCTGCTCCGCTTCACGCGATAGTGCAGGGTGCATGTTATCAAAAACACGCTCACCACGATTATCATTTTTAGTCAACCCAATGCTGTGAAGTTCTTGCCCATCAGCAAATACATATCGCATGTCGCGGTTTAAAACCCCAATTACGC
>JAIENH010000239.1 GCA_019751475.1 Cyclobacteriaceae bacterium | reverse complement strand
ATCGGGAAAGACACCCATGGTAGAATACCTGATCACGTTGCTTAGCCGAACTCATCGCACGGTAACGTTGAGCCGAGGATACAAGCGTGAGACACAAGGCTACCGGATTGCTGGGGATGGAGACACCGCCCATACTGTTGGTGATGAGCCATTGCAGTTGTATCGCAAATTTGGCCGCGACATCAATGTTGTGGTGGGTGAAGATAGGGTATTTGCTATCCCAAACATCCTTCAAGACCTTCCGGGTACAGAAGTGATCATCATGGACGATGCTCTTCAGCACCGCCCCGTGCGGCCACAGTTGACAATCCTGGTGACCGAGTTTTCAAATCCCTTTTATAGTGATTTTCTCATGCCCTTTGGCCGATTGCGTGAGGCGCGTAAGGGAGCGACCCGTGCGGATATCATTGTGGTGACCAAGTGCGATGAGACCGTTGCACAAAAGGAAAAGGATGATATGATGCGGAAGATCAGGCGATATGCAGGTGAGAAGCCTGTTTTTTTCTCCAGCATTGGCTATGATAATCCCAGGCCAATAGGAAAAGCTGCAGAACTAACTTCGAATGTGATCATTGTAAGTGGCATTGCGAAGACTACTTCTTTGAATGGATTTTGTCAATCCAACTATCAGGTTGTTAAACATTTCAAATTCCCTGATCACCATCGCTACACGGTTGCCGATCTTACCACTATTGAAAACTTCTATCGGGCGCAAACCCAGCCAGTGTCCATCGTCACAACAGAGAAAGACATGGTGAAGCTCAACGATGAGCAATTCCGCCCGTGGATGGACAGGCTTCCCTGGTTTTATATTCCCATTCGCCAGGTCATTTTAGAAGATGGACTGAAATTTGATGAATTGGTCTTGAAGGCAGTGAAGGCCACTGCCGAAACGAAGTGAGTCCCTATCTTTGCGCGTGCGTTTTGCCATTTTTCTTTGTTTTGGACTGTCCTTAGCCACTTTTTCGGCTTTAGGTCAACGGGGTCAACCTCCACCAACCAATAAAGGATCGTCTATTGTGGATGATAGCACGAAGAATATCTATGGCCCCAATACTTCCAAGTGGACTACTGAGTCTGACTTATTTGTAAATCGGCCCAACTACCGGCCTCTCGATACAACGATTACCAATTACCACCGCTGGACCTACGTTCAACGGTTCAATAATTTTTATCAGGACCTAGGTGCCATGGGCACCGCCCTTAATCCGATTTTCGCCCAGGCGCCCTCTATCATCGGGGCGACTAATGGTTTTTCGGTCTATGCTCCCTATTACTTTACTGAAGACCCGCGCTACTACGATACCAAGTCGCCTCACACACGCATTCATATCATCTGGGGCGGTAAAGGCAGAGCCATGACGCACGTGGAGTTTGCACGCAACATTAACCCGCGGTGGAACTTTGGATTTAATTATCGACCTATCCTTGTGGAGAAACAGATTCAAAGCAAAGGCCGAGGAGACTATCAAACCACGAGCCACTACTACGACTTCTTTACAAGCTATACTTCGAAAAATGAGCGCTATGCTTTGCTTGCAAATTACAGGCGCATCCGACATCGTGTGTTTGAAAACGGAGGAATTGTATTGCAAGAACTTGATCCCTTCCCGCTTTTTTTTGATGTGAATGCAAGACCGCGATTTACTACGGCCCGCAGTGAAGAGTATAGAAGAAACATCCATTTGTCACATCACTACCAATTCGCCAAAAGTCTTCAAGTCTACCACATCGCAGATATCAGCAAGCATATCAATGGCTTTACAGCCGATCGTGCAGTCGATGCTAACGCCTTGTTTGATATTACAATCATTGATGGTGAAAAGACGAATGACCAAACATCATTTATTAGTTCGCAAAATGAAGTGGGTATTAAGGGAAACGCCCTTTCCTTTTTTTATGATGCCTACATTCGCTTGAGAGATTTTAACTACTCCAATCCCTACTTGGATACGATTAAGTTGGTTGTGCCAACTTCTGGAAATGAAAAGTACATTGGGGGCCGATTGGGATATAACCTCGATTCGCTCTCACAACTTTCCGGTGCAGCTGAATATTTGGATGGTGGTTTCTACCGGATTGAGGGCAAGATACGAACACCATGGTTAGATGGAGATTTTATTAATTCTTACTCTAAGCCGGGATTTATGCAAATGATGTATCGCGGAAGTCACGATTTTTGGAACCAGCCTTTTTCGGGTTTTAATTTCACTAAGACGCAAGTCTTTGTCAAATACGGTCTTGGACCGATTAAACTCCAGGCTGGAGGCAGCTACACATCGCAGCGCGACTATATTTACTTTCGAGAGCGCATCTCAACTACCGAAAAGCAACGAGTACTTCCCTATCAGTCCTCCGGAAATCAGACATTTGTTTCTCCTGAAGTACGCGCAGAAGTACGATTTCTAAAGCACGTATATTTCAGGCCGCAGATAATCTATACCAAGTTTATCAATAATGCCGATAGCGCTTTGCGCATTCCACAGGTATTCTCGAACTTCCAACTGGCGTATGAGAACCTGCTTTTCAAAGAACACTTACAATTGCAGGCAGGTGTGGATGTTCATTGGCGCTCCGCTTATCAGGCGATGGACTATGATCCAGTCATCCAACAGTTTTACGTTCAAGACAGAACTACCATCGCATCGTATCCGTTGGTTGATATTTTTGTAAATGGAAAAATGAGACGTGGCCGTTTCTTTTTTAAGTATCACAACCTTGTACAGGCTATTACAAAATCAGGCTACCTGATTACTCCCAATTACCCGGGGCAGCGGAATATTATAGACTTTGGTTTTGACTTTTTGCTGTTTGACTGATGGAAAAGCATGTGTTGGGTTTGGAGATGGCCACTGACCCGAGCTGGGTTGAAAATGCACGCACGAGTATTCGTGATGTGCTAATCGACCATGCTTATTGCGAACAAAAAGCCGCTTCTTCATGTATTTCATTGATTATTCAATACCCGGATAAAACAGAACTGGTCAATCAACTAGCGCCTGTGGTAGCCGAAGAGTGGACACACTTTGAAATGGTGCTGGCCAAACTTCAAGCCCGTGGTTGGGTATTAGGTCCGCAGCGCAAAGACGACTACGTTGAGAAAATCAGCGCTCTGATAAAGAAGGGAGGCAACCGCGATCAACAACTGATGGAGCGATTGCTGCTCAATGCACTGATCGAAGCGCGCAGCTGTGAGCGCTTCCGGCTGCTGTGGAAAGAAATCGGTGATCCAGAACTCTCCCAGTTTTACTACGACCTGATGGTGTCAGAGGCTGGGCACTACAAGAACTTCTTGTCGCTTGCCAAGCTGTACGCCAGCCCAGAGTTAGTGGAGAAGCGCTGGCGCGAAATCCTGGCAGGCGAAACTGAAATCATAAAAAACATGAAACCGCGTGAGGACAGGATGCACTGACGCCCTATTTCAGCGACCGAATATAAGCCAACGACTGCGGAATCTGCTCGATCGCTTTTGGATGCTCGTCTTCAATGTAGAAATGTTTGATGCCATTTTGGATAGTGGCCTTGAAGACTGCTTTAAAATCAACCTGACCTTTGCCAATGATTACGCTGGTCTCTTCCGGGGCGCCACCTTGTGCATCTCCGGTGGATAATCCCACTTCAACATCTTTTACATGAAGCGATATAAACCGACCGGGATACTTTTTTAACAGTAGCGTAGGGTCGGCCCCGCCCCGCACGGCCCAGAACACATCCAACTGAAAGTCAGCCAGGCCAGGTTTCATCTTGGTTGCCATTAAGTCAAACAGTGTTCCCTCAGGAGAGGGCACAAATTCGTAACCATGTGGATGGTAGAAGAAACGAATGCCTGCGGCTTTGAGCGAAGCGCCCGCTCGATTGAAAAGATCAATGGCGGTGAGGGCATCTTCGCGTGTAAATGTTTTGCCATGAGGAATCCAGGCGGTGCCGGCCTGCGTAACACCCAGCGCCTTACAACTTTTAATGATGGAGCTGAGACTATCGCGGAATAATTCGAAAGAAAAAAGCGCGCTCGTAGGCGTAAGGCCTGCTTTGATGAGTTCGGCTTTGAAGGCTGCAGGTGATAATCCGTAAAAGCCCGGCACTTCAACTTCTTTAATACCCATAGCCGCAATTTTTCTAAAACTACTCGGCACATCTTTTTTTAATTCTTCTCGGAGGCTGTAGAGTTCGAGGCCCACATGACCGTTCAGATAAGTGCTGATTGCAGGTACACGTTTGCCAGTGCCTCCCTGAAGCCAGATGTCCAGGCGCGGTGCTTTCCAATTGTACGGTTTGCTGATAATGTCAATGTCACCATCGCCATCAATGTCGGCCAGCTTTGTTTCGTGAAAATCAAACCCTGTTTGAAATACTTCCTTGCGGAAATTGCCCAGGCCATCTCCATAAAAAATCAGTGCTTCTGCTTTCGGATTGTCAGTATCCGGTTTACTTTCCGTCCACTTGGCCATCTCAGCCGCAAAGATGTCGAGGTTGCCATCGCTATTGATGTCAGCTACTTCCAGTGCATGACCATGGATGAAATCTCTGCCAGCAAGATTATGACCTTTCCATGATTTGGGGTCAATTATCTCACCGATGTTTTCGTACCAGGTTACAGGACCGGAGCCATCTCCCGGTGCAATCACAACTTGTAGACTTTTTCCAGCTTTGAATTTGCCAGTTGCAATCCGGCCGCCAATTTCGCCAATGCGAATCGGTTGAAAGCCTTTACCTTTTTCATAGCGAAACCAGTAGTTGCCCGCCAATAGGTCTGCATATCCATCTCCATCGATATCCGCTGAAGCGACACCCTCGGCATAGGGCGCGTTCTGCCCGGCCTGCCCGCTGAAAACAACTTCTCTTTTCCACTCTCCGGCAGTTTGTACGTTTTCAGGAATCTCCGCCAGGAAGAGTGTTGTACTTCCCTGGTTCCAAAAAGCAAGCTGCGCTTTTCCAGTTTGCTTGAAGTCACCAAAAATCTGATCATGATGCTGATTGGTCCCGGAGTTTTTCACAACGTGCCGCTTCCATGATTTTTCTTTAGCCAGGTTGGGATATGGATTTTCCCACCACCACACTGTATTGGATTGCCAGTCACCGCCAAAAACCAGATCTTGATCGCCATCGCCATCGGCATCAATATCAAAGGCAGTGCCACCAGCTTCAATGGTTAGAAATTCATTTTCCAACACATATCGCTGCCATTGCTTGCCATCAAATGAATAGCCAACCAGGGCAGGAGCTTGCTGACGACATCCAATAACAAAGTCAGAAACACCATCATTGGTGAAGTCGATAATAACTAATGAAGTCTGCTGCGTACTTTTCCATGGCAATGGAAGAGAACCCTTTTCAGTAGATAGATGCTTCCAATTGGTCTGTGCCCAACTCTGCAAACTGATCAATAAGCAAAGAGGGTAGTAAATCGACTTTATCATAGGTGGGTGATGAGTCAAACGAAAGGGCAGACTACGTTTTTTGTTTCTTCTTCTTCGCTGCCGGAAAGAGAACGTTATTTAAAATCAGCCGGAAGCCGGGCGAGTTTGGATGAAGATTTAAATCGGTTGGCTCTTCATACACAGTATGCTGGTAGTCTTCCGGATCATGACCACCATAGTACGTCCAAAATCCTTTGCCAAATACTCCGTGAAGGTACTTCGCTTCATTGATTTGTTTGTTTTCACCCATGATCACCACATCGGGTTTGATCAATTGCTTCTTGAAGCCGGTTGTCTGTCCGTAAAATCCTTTGATCACTTTCGTGTGATTCTGCGTAAGCATGGATGGAATAGGATCCCATTTGGCTGAGAACTCGAAGACATTGAAATAATCATTGTCTTGCCGCAAGCCCCGGTCAGGTGCGTTGTTATCAATGTCTGAAAATTCATATTGGTACGGGTCGCGCACCAGGTGAAAATTGGTGAAGGCGAGGGTCTGCTCAAAATTCAGTTTTTCCTGCGCGCGCGGATCAGCCGGGTCGCCATCGTACATGCGTTCGCAGATGTCTGTACCTTCTGCTGCGACAGCAATATCGAACGAATCGGTAGCGGAGCACATGGCAAAAAGAAAACCTCCTCCCGCCACAAATTCTTTTATGCGTTTAGCTACAGCCAGCTTTAGCTGCGACACTTTTGAGAAGCCATGCTTGCGTGCCATATCTTCAGCCTCTTTCTGCTGCTCTACGTACCAGGGCATGTTAGCGTATTGACCATAAAATTTCCCGTACTGACCGGTAAAGTCTTCGTGGTGCAAATGCAGCCAATCGTACTTGGTCAGTTCACTCTTCATCACCTCGTCATCAAAAATGATGTCGTAAGGAATTTCGGCATAGGTGAGTACGAGGGTCACGGCATCGTCCCAAGGTTGTTTTGATTTGGGAGAATACACGGCAATCTTGGGGAACTTCTCCAGCTTCATGATGTCGTAGTTCAAGGCCGGACTGGCGATCTCGGTGAGAATCTGGTTGGCCTGTGCATCGGAGATGATTTCATAGCTCACACCTCGTACTACCAATTCATTCTGAAAGACGGGATGATACTTGAACATGAAACTGCCGCCTTTGTAGTTAAGTAGCCAGTCAACTTCAGTATCTTTCTTTAGTGCCCAATATGCTATGCCATAGGCTTTTAGATGGTTCACCTGCTTGCCATCCATAGGGATGAAAATGTAATTCGCCTGGGCGGCAAAGCCCACGAATAAAAAGCAAAACAAAAGGGCGAATCGCATCGTTAGAGGTACCATTGTCAAAGAAACAAAATAATGATCATTCCCGTCCAGTTCCGAAACGCAAAAGCGGGTATTTTTGTGGTCAATAGCGGTTATTTTATTTTACTATGCTCGAAAATCTAAAAGAAGGCCTCCGTTCGGTGCAAGCCAATCTCCTTCGCTCGGTGCTCACGGCACTGATTGTTACCATTGGCATCACCTCGCTGGTGGGCATCCTTACGGCCATAGACGGGATTGAGTACTCAGTGTCTGAAAGCCTTTCTTCACTCGGGGTCAATACGTTTGACATTCGCTCCAAGCGCAATCGCAACTCCAGTCGCCAGGGCATCAAGGAGAAGGTCTATAAATCACTTCAGTTAAACGAAGTACAGCGCTTCATCGACTTGTACAAGTTCCCGGCCTCCATAAGTCTTTCGGCTGACCTTACCGGCATTGCAGAAGTGAAGCACGCATCGAAGAAGACAAATCCAAATATTGGAGTAACGGGCGTGAATGAAGAGTACTTAAGCATCAAAGGGTTAAACATTGACAAGGGAAGAAATTTCTCTCCCTTAGAGATTCAATATGGTACTAAGGTGGTTGTGTTGGGAAGTAAAGTTGTCAAGGCCATCTACGATGACAATGAAGATCCCATCGCCTCTGAAATTTCATTTAAAGGAACTCAGTTCAGGGTAATAGGTATTTTGAAAGAGAAGGGTGAATTGGCCGAAGACAACTACGATAACATGGTGTTTATTCCAGTTATAGTTGCTAACCAACTTGCTTCTGGAAGGGGATTGGATTACGAACTGGCGGTAGGCGTGACCGATGTAACCAAGATGGACATGGCAATGGGCGAGGCCACCGGACTGATGCGCACCATCCGCAGAGATCAGATTGGAAATCCAAACTCGTTTGAATTGGATAAGAGCGAGACCCTTGGCGAGCAGTTGGAAGGAATCACCAGCGCTTTGCGCTTTGGTGGTTTTGGTGTAGGCTTCATTACATTGCTGGGTGCTGCCATTGCATTGATGAATATTATGCTGGTGTCAGTTACGGAGCGGACTCGTGAAGTCGGAGTGCGAAAGGCACTGGGCGCTACACCACTGCGTATCCGTCAGCAATTTGTTCTTGAGGCGATTGTGGTTTGTTTAATTGGAGGTGTCGCAGGTGTAATACTGGGTATCCTTATTGGTAATGTAATCGCGGGCGCAATCGGCATTGATGGCTTCGTCATGCCATGGTTGTGGATGACCGTGGGCATGGTGGTTTGTATTGCAGTCGGATTGTTATCAGGATATTATCCAGCTTATAAAGCTTCCAAATTAGATCCAATAGAGTCGCTCAGATTTGAGTAACAGCCGTAAACCCTCTCTTGATCTCAGGAGCTAAGCGGGGGAGATCTTCGTTAAAGCTACGGATAAGTGAACCCTCCTTCGCCCCGACAAGTCGGGGCTATGGATAAGTGAACCCTCCTTCGCCAAGGCTGCGGAGGGTGAAGCGGAGAGAGAGGGATTCGACTTGGCCTCCGAAGCCTTAAGGCGTAGGAGGTTAGCTAGATTAGGTGTTTGTTTCTAAACGCTATTCCTGATCCAGATTTTAAATACTTTTCAAAACTGAATGCTTTTTGCTGATTCCTAAAGCTCGAAAAATAGACCAACTCAACAGGAAGCCTTGATTGAGTATACTCGACATAACCTTTTTCATGACGAGTAAGTCTTTCAGCCAAATCGCTTGTACAGCCTGTATAATATGTTCCATCAGAACAGAGTAAGATGTAGACAAAGTACATTGAATCTAAGATGGATGACGGTTGCATGGTTTTAAGTGTTGGGTGAACCCTTCCTTGATTTCCGAAGCCTTTGGCGTTGAATATCTTCGGTAAAGCTATATAAGTAAACCCTCCTTCGTCCCGACAAATCGGGGCTATGGATAAGTGAACCCTCCTTCGCCAAGGCTACGGAGGGTGAAGCGGAGAGAGAGGGATTCGACTTGGCCTCCGAAGCCTTAAGGCGTAGGAGGTTAGCTAGATTAGGT
>JAIENH010000769.1 GCA_019751475.1 Cyclobacteriaceae bacterium | reverse complement strand
CAAACCGTTCTCGCTCACCATCCGTTTGTTTGTGGCCATTACGGCCGGGCACATTGTGTTGCTGAGTTTGATCTGTCTGACATTTATTTTTCATAGCTACCTGGTGGGCATTGGTGCTTCCCTGGTGGTGCTGTTTATAAACTTGATTGAATTGCTGGTGGCCGGTATTCAGGCGTACGTGTTTACGCTGTTTTCATCGCTGTATATCGGTATGGCCATCGCAGACGATCATCATTGAAAGAGAGTTTTTGTTTCACTTTAATTTATAATTTATGTTTTCCTTAATCCTTGAAGTAAGTTATGCAGTGATGGGTGCCGGCATTGGCGCAGGTCTCGCAGCAATTGGCGCGGGTATCGGTGTAGGCCGCATTGGTGGTTCAGCAATGGAAGCCATGGCCCGTCAGCCGGAAGCATCAGGCAAAATCCAGGGCGCAATGTTGATCATTGCCGCTCTTGTGGAAGTTGCTGCGCTCTTTGCATTGGTTATCTGCTTCCTTGTTTCTAACAAGCTACAGTAACAAAAAATTGAAAGGCTTGCATGGGCGATGGGCCCTGTGAGCCTTTCATTTACGTTGACATTGTGTAAGCAACCTTAATAAAGTTAGTATGGAATTTCTCACCCCCGGCAGCGGCCTTTTATTCTGGCAAGTTGTCATCTTTCTTGCCTTGTTCTTTTTGCTTTCCAAGTACGCGTGGAAGCCGATTCTTTCTTCCTTGAAGGAACGCGAAACGTCCATTCAGGCAGCGCTTGATTCGGCTGAGAACGCCAAGAAAGAAATGGCTTCGTTGAAAGAGGACAATGAGAAATTATTGCGCCAGGCACGTGAGGAGCGAGACAAAATTTTGAAAGAAGCACGTGAAGCGGCCAACCGCCTGCATGACCAAGCTCAAACAGATGCCAAGCGAAATGCCGATAAGATCATTCAAGATGCGAAAGCGGTGATTCAAACGGAGAAGCAGGCAGCCTTGCGCGATGTACGTGCCCAGGTGGCTCAGCTTTCGCTGAATATTGCTGAGAAGTTGGTGAAGAAAAATCTGACAGACGACAAAGCCCAGCGCGAGTTGGTTGATGGTTTTATAAAAGACTTAAAGTTGAACTAATTCATGGCAGATTTGCGCGCAGCTTCGCGGTATGTAAAATCACTCCTCGGCTTGGCCGTGGAGAAAAATGCATTGGATGCCGTGCATGCCGATATGGAAATGTTTTCGCGCATCTGTCAGGAAAACAGGCCGTTCGTGATGATGCTTAAAAGCCCTGTCATCCGCCACGAAAAAAAGCGCGCAGTTTTAGAGAAATTGTTTTCTACGCGGGTCAACCCCCTTACAATGGCCATTGTTGATATCCTCACCCGCAAAAACCGGGAAGGACTTTTACCGGCTATCGCATCAGAGTTTCACAATGCCTACAATGAATTTAAAGGAATAGGCAAGGCCACCCTTACTACCACGCTGCCGATCGACAAGACCTTGCGTGATTCCATTGAAGCCATCGTGAAAAAACTCAGCGATAAGAAGTTTGTAGAGTTGGAAGAGAAAGTAGACAAAGACCTGATTGGTGGATTTATATTGAATGTGGGCGACCGCCAGATCGATGCCTCGGTAAAAGGCAAGCTGAGGGCCATCGAGATGAAGTTCATGGAAGACCACTACGAAAAGAAAATTTGAATTTTAGAACACTGAATATTTATGGCAGAAATCAGACCCGAAGAAGTTTCCGCAATCTTGCGTGAGCAGTTGTCACAATCGCGCACAGATGCCGAATTGGAAGAAGTAGGTACCGTACTCACCATTGGTGATGGTGTGGCCCGCATCTATGGACTTACCAAAGCACAGGCCGGTGAGTTGATCCAATTTGAAAATGGACTCCGCGCCCTTGTGTTGAACCTGGAAGAGGACAACGTGGGAGCCGTGTTGTTAGGTGACCCGCAAGGCATCAAAGAAGGTACTACCGTAAAGCGCACTGGTCAGATTGCTTCTGTAAAAGTGGGCGATGGTGTATTAGGCCGCGTGGTGGATACACTGGCAAAGCCCATCGATGGCAAAGGTCCCTTGACAGGTGATTTGTATGAAATGCCGATGGAGCGGAAAGCGCCCGGTGTAATTTATCGTCAGCCAGTGAATGAGCCGCTACAGACCGGTATTAAGGCCATTGACTCCATGATCCCGATTGGCCGTGGTCAGCGCGAATTAATTATAGGTGATCGTCAAACAGGCAAGACAGCCGTAGCCATTGACACGATCATCAACCAGAAAGAGTTTTATGAGAGCGGCAAGCCCGTGTATTGCATCTATGTAGCGATCGGGCAAAAAGCATCTACCGTTGCAGCAGTTGCCTCTACATTGGAGAAAGCCGGTGCAATGCCTTACTCGGTTATCGTTTCTGCTTCTGCATCTGACCCTGCTCCGATGCAGTTCTTTGCACCGTTTACCGGAGCAGCTATTGGAGAATTTTTCCGCGACACCGGACGCCCTGCGTTGGTGATCTATGATGACCTTTCCAAGCAGGCTGTGTCCTACCGAGAAGTGTCGTTGCTGTTGAGACGCCCTCCAGGCCGCGAGGCTTATCCGGGTGACGTATTCTACTTGCACTCACGCTTGTTGGAGCGTGCCGCTAAGGTTATTAACAACGATGCACTAGCTCAGCAGATGAACGACCTGCCGGCCTCTATTAAGCATTTGGTAAAAGGTGGTGGCTCGTTGACAGCTTTACCGATCATTGAGACACAAGCTAATGACGTGTCTGCCTACATTCCTACCAACGTGATTTCCATTACCGATGGTCAGATATTCCTTGAGACGAACTTGTTCAACTCAGGTATTCGTCCTGCCATTAACGTGGGTATCTCCGTTTCGCGCGTGGGTGGTTCGGCACAGATCAAGTCAATGAAGAAAGTAGCCGGTACGCTCAAGCTTGATCAGGCACAGTTTCGCGAGTTGGAAGCATTCTCCAAGTTCGGTTCTGACCTGGATGCTTCTACGAAGCTTACCATTGAGCGTGGTCGCAGAAATACCGAAGTATTGAAGCAACCGCAATATGAGCCCGTGCCCGTAGAAGAGCAGGTGGCTATTATCACAGCTTCTACTCGTGGTTATATTGATAAAGTGCCGGTAAACAAGGTGCGTGAGTTTGAAAAAGATTTCCTGGGCTTGCTCCGTGCACAGCACAAGAATATTCTCAACAACCTCAAAGCCGGTAAGTCGGAAGATGCAGACATCGATACGTTGAAGAAACTCGCCACTGAGTTATCTGGTAATTATTGATTCAGGACTATTGGATGATAAGGATTTGAGTTTTTTCAAATCGAGAGCAAAAATTTATGGCCAGTCTAAAAGAAGTTAAAACGCGCATCACCTCGATCATCAGCACACAGCAGATCACCAAAGCCATGAAAATGGTGGCGGCTGCCAAGTTGCGTAAGTCGCAGGACAGGATCATTCAGATGCGACCGTTTGCTCAGAAGATGACAGCCATTCTGCAAAACCTTTCTGCCACTTCTGGTGATGGCGAAAACTGGTACAGCAAGCCTCGCGCAGTGGAAAAAATTCTTATTGTTGCCATCAGCTCTGACAGGGGCCTGTGTGGATCATTCAATTCCACTATTTTTAAAGGAGTACTTCGCCTGATAGCTGAAAAATATTCTGCGGCTTATACGCAAAAGAATGTGACTATTCTTCCGCTGGGAAAAAAGGCATCTGATTTTTTTAGCAAGCGCAACTTCCCGGTGGTACAGGATTTTGCTACTGTATTTCAGAACCTTTCTTTTGAAAATGTATCCAAGGCCGGTGAGTACCTGATGAGCTCGTACCGCCAAGGCCAATACGATAAGATTGAGATTGTTTATAACCAATTCAAGAATGTGGCGACACAGATATTGATCACCGAACAATTTCTGCCCGTACCGCCCGTGGCACAAACCAAGACGCAAGATATAGACTACATCTTCCAGCCTAATCAGGAGGAGATCATGAGCGGTCTAATTCCCAAATCTCTAAAAGTACAATTGTACAAAGCTGTGCTAGACTCCAATGCATCTGAGAACGGTGCCCGCATGACGGCCATGGATAAGGCCAATGAAAATGCAGGGGAGTTGCTGAAAGACCTGAAGCTCATGTACAACCGTACGCGTCAGGCAGCTATCACCAAAGAGATATTGGAGATTGTGGCGGGTGCCGAAGCGCTTAAATCCGCGTAGCGCTAATCAAACTCAACTTCACCTGTTTCGATTTCAAGTAAGAGCAAATCCATTTGCTTTTGAGCCTCTTTCTGCAAATAAGATTTTGAAAGAAAGAGAATAGATCGCCAGAGTATGTTGGTCCCAGTCACCTTGTACGCTGCCCGAATTTCTGTTTTCAAACCTTGGCCCGTAAGTCGAAAAGTATAGTCTGAAGTCAGCACATCGTTGGTTAGTTGGAATGTAGCCCACTCAGGCTCCTTCAGGTCGATAAGTTTTTCGGGCATGGCGTAGAGTTTGTCTTGTTGAAGCACGATCTCATACGAAGACCCTGGCTTCATCCATTCGCCTGATGTAAGGGTAAGCCGCTGAAAACCGTTCATCCAACGCTTCATACGGCTGGTATCATGCAACACCGACCAGCATTTTTGCGGTGGTGCATTTACCACAACCGAGGCCTCGTAGCTGAAGGAGGGTACTGCCAGGCCCACCGCTATGAAAATGGCCACCAGGCTCAAGACTGTGATGCCGATATACTTTAGTATTTTCATGCGGCAAAACTACTAAACCTCCGCGTATGAAGTGTACGTTCACCTGGTGTCTTGTATTTGGGTTGGCTATGATGGGCTGCAAACAAAGCCAGGATTTCATTGCCATGGGCCCGCCTGTTCTGCCTTCCGCCCAATTGAACGTAGCTTTTCTTGCTGTGGAGGGTGTTTACAATTCTGAGTTGATTGCACCCATGGATGTGATGCATCATACGGTCTTCCATCCAGGCAACGGCATGAAAGTATTTATTGTGGCGCCTTCGCGCGATACGCTTACCACGTTTGAAGGCCTGAAGATCATTCCGGATTACTCGTTTCTTAGGGATTCACTGCCACGCATTGATGTGCTGGTAGTGCCCAGTGCGCAAAATAGTATGGACAGTGATTTGGAAAATACGGACTTGATTGAATTTGTGAGACGTACTACTCGTTCGGCATCCTATATTATGTCGCTGTGTGATGGTGCGTTTGTATTGGCCAAGGCCGGTGTGCTCGATGCGCATGAATGTACCACTTTTCCAGGTGACATTGCCCGGTTCAAAGAGATATTTCCTCAACTGGTAGTTCACGAAGGCGTAAGCTTTGTTCACGACCGAAAAGTTATTACCTCCGCTGGCGGAGCAAAATCGTATGACCCGGCTCTCTATCTGGTAGAGCTGTTGTATGGAAAGGAAACTGCTGATGGGATTGCTAGGGGCTTGGTGATAGATTGGCAGGTAGCGAATGTGAAACGCGTGATCACCAGTCGGTAATCCTATGATGTTTGTTTTTGCCTTCAAGCGCTTTCGCGAATGAGACCACTACCGAATACCGATATGGCGGCCGTGCAGGCCATTATTGATTCGCTTCCGGCTGTGGCGTTTGAGTATGCTGTTTTTCCGGATGGCTCGCGCGATTTTGTGTACATCAGCAAACGCTGTGAACAAGTATTGGGTCTTTCGCAAGCTGAAATATTAAGTGGTGAACATTGGATACAGGAGTATGTTCATCCGGAGGACTGGCCCTCCTTTGAGAAAACTGCGCAACATAGCATTGTGCACTCCTCTGAGATGAAGTGGGAAGGCCGTATCATAGTAGATAGCAAGAGCAAATGGATTGAAGTAAACGCAGTGCCGTCTCTCGTATCGGGAGACATACAAAAGTGGACAGGTATCGTGATCGATATTTCTGATCGGAAGAAAGCGGAGCAAGACCGGGTGGAAGTGGAGGAACGTTATCGCAGGTTGGTGGAGCATGTCCCCATCGGTATCGCGATCCACACCAAAGATGGAATTCAGTACATCAATGCCTATGGTGCGAATATGCTGGGCGCGAAATCATCCAGTGAATTGGTGGGCATCAGTGCCATGCAAGTGATACACCCCGATGACCAGCAGCGCATCCGTGAACGGATTTTGAATGTGCTTTCGGGAAAGTCGGTAACGATGACAGAAGTGCGCTTCCAGCGACTGGACGGTGCCATACTCAACGCAGAGTCATGGGGATTTCCGTATGTGTACAACGGAGAGCCTGCCGTTCAGACCATCGCACTGGACATCACCGAACGCAAACTTGCAGAGGCAGCCGCCCGAAAAACAGAAACCTTATTCTATCAGCTTTTTCAAAACACACCGCTGGCCGTAACGCTGTTGGATGAGAATGGAAACGTTACACGGATCAACAAAGGATTCGAAGAACTTTTCCAGTACACCCTCAACGAGTTGACAGGCAAGAGCCTTAATCAATCCATTGTTCCACAAGAACTTACCTCGGAGGCAGGGCATTTAAATCAAGTCATTTCGGGCAACCAGGTGGTGCGACTGGAGACAAAGCGCCAACGGAAAAATGGAGAGATGCTTTCCGTAATCATCTACGGAGTGCCCGTAGTGTTGGAAGATCAGAAGATCGGCATATTTGGTATGTATGTCGACATAACACAGCAAAAGCGGGTGGAGGAAGAGTTGAAAGTACGAAATGCCGAACTCGATAACTTTGTTTACAAAGTCTCACATGATCTGCGAGCGCCCTTGTCATCCATTTTGGGCTTAGTGCAGTTGGCCAACCTGCCGGGAAGCACCGATGAATTGGCCGAGTATATCCGGTTGATTGGCTTGAAAGCCAAGCAACTCGACCACTTTATCAGCGATGTATTGAGTCACTCGAAAAATCTGAAACTGGATCTAAAGGTTGAGCCGGTTGATTTCAATAAGATTATTGAGTCGACTTTCTTTGACCTGAGCTACCTCAAGGGAGCCGACCATGTTATAAAGAATATTACCATCTCGCCAACTACCTTCTACAGTGACCCATGGCGCATCGGTGAGATTTTTCGCAATCTTATTTCAAATGCAATTAAATACAGGAAGCTGTATCAGGATGAAACGCATATTCGAATTGATATTTCTATCACAGCTGACGAGTGCACCATTCATTTTCAAGACCAGGGCATCGGCATTGATAATGCCAGTCTTGAGAAAATCTTTCAGATGTTTTATCGCGCCAGCAGTCAGGCCGATGGCAGCGGCATCGGACTTTACATTGTAAAAAATGCCGTTGATAAACTGGCCGGTCGAATCACCGCTGAAAGCGAGCCGGGGCAGGGCACCATCTTTAAAATCACGTTGCCCAACCGTCAACTTTCAAAATAAGCGCTATCTTACACGCCATAGTGGCTATGCAAATTAAGGAAGTAATAAGCCCGGAAGAGGTCCATGAGTTTCTCCACCTTCCGTTGCGATTATATAAAAACACACCTCAGTGGATCCGCCCTCTGGATGCTGACATTGAATCTGTCTTCGATAAAGACAAGAACAAAACCTTTCGCACAGGCGAATGCATTCGATGGATTTTGGTTGATGCGGCTGGACAGGCCATCGGCCGGGTGGCCGCTTTTTACAACGAGAAAAATGTAAACAAGGGCAACGATCAGCCTACCGGTGGCATGGGTTTCTTTGAATGCATTCAAGATAAGGCGGCTGCAAATGTTCTCTTCGATCAATGCAAGCAATGGCTGATAGCAAAGGGCATGGAGGCTATGGATGGCCCGATCAATTTTGGTAGTCGCGATCGCTGGTGGGGCTTGCTGGTAGATGGTTTTGATCGGGAGCCTAATTATCAATGCAATTACAATCCTCCATACTACAAGGATTTTTTTGAAAGCTATGGATTTCGCGAGTACTTCAAGCAGTTGACGTTCGCGCGAAAGATTATTGAACCACTGTCGCCAAAGTTGGCGCACAAAGCCGAGTTGATCGGTCGTGAACCTGGCTACGAGTTTCGTCACCTTCGCAAAGATGAAATCGGCAAGCTGGGCGAATACTTGCGCAAAGTTTACAATGAAGCCTGGGCCAATAGGGCAGAGAACCCTGAGATCACTGAGCAGCAGGCCAAGCTCATTGTGAAACAAATGAAGCCGATATTGGACGAGAAGCTGTTGTACTTTGGTTTTTACAAGGGTGAACCCATTTCGTTCTTTCTTTCGCTACCCGAGATCAACCAGATATTTAAATATGTAAATGGCAAATTGGATTGGCTTGGCAAACTCACTTTTGTCTGGCATCAATTTAGGAAAACAAACCGTAAGGCGTTTGGGATACTGTTTGGTGTGGTGCCTGCTCACCAGGGCAAGGGGGCCGATGGAGCCATGATCATAGCCGCCCGCAAGGTGCTGCAAGACCAATACAAGCGCTACGATGAGTATGAGATGAATTGGATTGGTGATTTTAATCCTAAAATGATTAATGTGGTCGAACAAGTTGGAGGGTTCGTTTCAAAGACCCATATTACCTACCGAAAACTATTTGATGACACCAAGCCGTACAGGCGCCATCCCATTTTAAAGTAATTCATGCAGGAAGAAGAAACACAGTCCAGCTTTTTGTGGAAGAACCTGTTGCGCGGGCTCATCTGGTTTGCGGTGATCATCACGGCCTACATTTTGGCTAGTGAAGACATCAAGGTGTATCAAGAGGAGATCAATAATATTGGTGACCGTTT
>JAIENH010000160.1 GCA_019751475.1 Cyclobacteriaceae bacterium | reverse complement strand
TCCATGCGCTTGAGCGCGGACTGAATGGAGCCCACACTGAGTTTTTCTTTTAGCCTGGATTCTAACTCACGTTTGATTTCTACACCATAGGCATCGTGTTGGAGAGCTGCCACTGTGAGGAGCACCAATTCTTCAAATTCTCCGAGTTTGGTTTTCTTCATGCTATATTATTCGTAATTGCAGTAAAAATGGTTACACTATTTTATTCCTAATTGCAGATTTTATGAATTAATTTCAAAAAAGAGGCTTTTTACCCATTTCTAAGCCACTTGGTAGTGGGTTGAAGCAGTTATCTTTATTTGTTTGAGACCAAGCTATGAGTAACGCCACGTCTGCGATTAAAGCGATTGCCATGACCATCAGACAAACGTGAAATTGGATCTTGCGGGCAAATGATCGAGCCCAGTATCACCAGAACATCACTCATTCCCGATTGCCGGTAGGCATCATCAATCTCATCCGCCATCATCAACCGGATCAAATTTCTTCCAAGTCGCTTTCAAGGATTGAACTACCGATTCCTTATGTGAAGTCAGGTAGTTAGTGGCATTTATAAAATAACAAAAAACAAACATCAATTTTTATGCTCTTTCAGTCCTCTATATCAGTCTTCTTACATTTTCTTTGTAGTCAAGGTACATTTGTCCGTGTTCTTTGGTTAAAAAATCTTCTTCAAGCCGGATTTGAATTTGAATAAGAACGTAACCCAAAATCAAAAACAAGAATGTTAATGCGTTGGGTGTTGTCAAAAACAAACCAAGCAAACTTAAAATCATTCCAAAAAATATTGGGTTTCGTGAAACAGAGAACAGTCCTGTTGTGATTAACTCCGTCTTTATGGTTGCGTCTATACCAATACGCCAAGAGTTTTTCATGTGGGTCTGTGCAACAATTGTCCAAGCAAGTGAAATTCCCAGCAGTACAAGCCCAAGTAGTTTAAGGTAGTCCCAATCAAGTTGCTCGATGGGTAAAAATGCTTTGTGCCACTCCGGAAAGAAAGCATACGCATTTGTATAAATAAACATTCCTATCAACGTGAGCTTAAAATAGAAACCAATGAGCCCGTAGGCGCTATCATCTTTGGCAGAACAAACGGATTTTTACCAATGCGTTTGGCAACCACTATCGACTTTAAAACAAATGCAATACCGAAGTAAACCCCAAAATAAATCGGTAGAAAAAATCTTACTATCTCGAAAGATTTGGATGGAGTAAGACTAACCAATTGACACTATCAGGCTTTTTCTGCTTTGTATCCTGCCTTCTGCACCGCTTCAACAATCTTCTCTTCGCTTACCTCATTGACAACCGTGAGCACTTTTGAGGGATTGTTGATGTCTACTTCCCAATTGTCTTCGCCCACGGCTTCGTTTAAGAAAGGTGTTACTTTGACTATACAGCCTGCGCACTTAATGTTGGTATTGAATTTTACTGCTTCCATACAATTTAGTTTGAAGTTTCTATACTGGAATGATATACAAATTAACGTGGTTACACGTGGAAGATGATTACACAATGGCCACAAAGTTTTATATGATTTCCGATTTATATTTTTGAGGCTCTAAGCCTTAAGCTATTCCCAACAACACTCACCGAACTCAACGCCATGGCTGCACCAGCAATCATCGGGTCGAGCAAAAAACCATTTACGGGATAGAGTACACCTGCGGCCAACGGAATGCCAATCACATTATATATAAACGCCCAGAACAAGTTCTGTCTGATACCTCTGACCGTTTTTCTGGAAAGGTTAAATGCTTTGGGCAGCAGTTGAAGATCGGAAGTAATTAAGGTTATTTTAGCTACGTCCATCGCTATGTCCGAACCCTTACCCATTGCCACGCTAACATCGGCTTGCGCCAACGCATGGGAGTCGTTGATGCCATCGCCCACCATCGCTACTACGTTGCCTTGCTCTTGCAATTCTTTCACGAACGAAGCCTTGCCGCTGGGTAGTACCTCTGCCTGGTAGTGCTTCAAATTTGCTTGCGATGCAACCGCCTTAGCTGTTTGTTCATTATCGCCAGTGAGCATATACACTTCAATGCCTTTGTCTTGAAGCGCAGCAATAGCAGCTTTTGATGTAGCTTTTATTTTATCCGCTATAGCGATAACAGCCAGCACTGTTTTTTGATTAGCGAAGAAGACAACGGTTTTTGCTTCACTCTGCCAGTTTGTTGCCAATTGCTCAGCAGCAGTTGTTAGATTAATGTGATTTTCATGCAGCAGCTTTTTGTTGCCAATAAAGTACACGGTATGATCAACTATGGCCCGAACACCACGACCTGTAAGGCTTTCAAAATCGGTCATCGCTACGTTGTTGATGAATTCCTTCTTCAACTCATTCACAACAGCCTCCGCTAATGGGTGCTCGGATTTTGATTCCAATGCATAAAGGATGTTCTTCATTTCAGGCAAATCATTTTCTACTTGCCAACTCAGATTCGTTACTACAGGCTTGCCTTCGGTGATGGTTCCTGTTTTGTCCAAGATAACCGCATTTACTTTATGCGCCAGTTCAAGGCTTTCTGCGTCCTTAATCAAAATGTTATTTTCAGCACCTTTACCAACACCTACCATGATGGCGGTTGGAGTTGCAAGTCCAAGCGCACACGGACAAGCAATCACAAGCACCGTGACAGAAGTAAGTAGTGCATGAGTAAACGCGTTAACACCACCAAACAACATCCACACGGTAAATGTGAGGATGGCAATACCAATTACAACAGGCACGAAAATACCTGCGACTTTATCTACCAACTTTTGAACAGGCGCTTTGCTCCCTTGCGCCTGCTGCACCATCTTAATGATTTGTGCCAAAATGGTATCTCCTCCAACCTTCAATGCTTCAAACTGAAAGTTGCCTTTTTGGTTTACTGTACCCGCAAATACTTTCTCACCAGCTGTTTTTTCCACAGGAACTGGTTCCCCTGAGATCATGCTTTCATCTACATACGATGCACCATTTTTCACCATGCCATCCACGGGGATTTTCTCTCCGGGCTTTACCAAAATAACGTTACCCACCTTTACTGATGCAATTGGTATCTCCTGTTCCACTTCATCAACCATCACACGCACCGTTTTGGGCTGCAAGCCCATCAGCTTTTTGATGGCAGATGAGGTGCTGGATTTAGCCCGCTCTTCCAACAACTTCCCTAACGATATAAAAGCTATCACCACGGCTGCTGCTTCGAAGTACACGTGCGCGTGTAACCCTCGTTGGTGCCAGAATTCAGGAAAGAAAGTATTGAATGTGCTAAAGATAAAGGCGATACCGGTTGAAAGTGCTACCAGCGTATCCATATTCGCCTTACCGTGCTTGGCCTGCTTCCAGGCATTCACGTAAAAGTAACGGCCAAACCAGAAAACCACCGGTGCGGTAAGTATCATAGAGATGTAATTGCCATAGGGCATATCCATAAAGAACATCCCGATGATCACCACAGGCACCGATAAGATAGAAGACCACAGTGTGCGGCTCTTAACTTCGTTGTAATGCTTGCGTTGTGCTTCTTCCTGAACAGCTTGGGGGTCTTCCACATTCACCACTAAATCATAACCGATGGATCGAACGGTATTTTGAAGGTCAGTGGGTAGAGAAATGGAACTATCATACTCTACCCACGCTGATTGGTTAGCGAAATTCACACCTGCATCTTTCACACCAGTAGCTTTCTTAAGAATGGACTCCACGCTTACGGCACAGGCTGCACATGTCATTTCCAAAACCGGAAAAGTTTCGCGTTTAACTGTTGGAGTTCTGTTTTTGGACGTTGTCATTCTACTCTTTTGAACTACAAAAATCGATTACATATCATCAGAAAGTATTATACTATACCCGAAAAGAGTTATAGAATTTCTGAATTTTTCAAGCAGGAATTCAGCTTTTGACATTCGTCCAAGTATTTATAAGATATGAATACTATTGAAATGAAGAGGTTGCTTAGGGAAGCCTTAAGTCCTCATTTGAAGAATCTCAAAATAACCAAAGCAAAAGTGTCTCACAAAGAATTTGCTGACTTGATAGCAGATTTCAAACACCGCCTTATTGCTAATCCAGACGCATACTTGAAAGGGGTTGAAAACACGTTCGATGTCGAACTTGCGATCGAAAGCATTATCGATGAAATCGCAGAGAATTAGGGGCAGAGTTAATTGATATTGTCCAGGGGTTTTCGCTGCTGGTCAATATCTCTTGATTTCTTTAACTCTGAGGGCGTAAAACCTGTCACTTTTTTAAACTGTGCTGAGAGATGAGCTACACTGCTATAGCCCAAACGGTTGGCAATTTCACTGAAGTTTAGTTCATCATAGAATATCAACTCCTTTACGCGTTCAATTTTTTGGCGTATAATGAATTGTTCTAACGTGATGCCTTCTACTGAAGAAAAGAGACTGCTGAGTGCATTATAGTCCACTTTCAATTCTTCGGAAAGTACTGTTGACCAATTGAATTTTAAGTTGACAGCCTCTGCGTGATGAATTTTTTGAATCACCCGGTTTTTGACTGATTCAATCAGCCTCGCCTTGCGGTCGTCAATCCGTTCAAAACCTAAGGCAAGCAGGGAAGTATCCAAACGGCTTAGCTGCGCTTCATTAAGTTGACTTTCTTCCAGAATAACCTCTCCTAACGATATTTTTTGCGGACGAAGTCCTTGCCTTTCCAATTCTTGACGAACCACCATAATACAGCGGTTGCAAACCATGTTTTTGATGTAGAGGGTCATGCGCTAATCAACTCAATACGAAGTGAAAATAATTTATCAAAGATACAAACTATGGTGAAGTTGAAATTTGTTGTAATTGCGAGGCGTCTTGAGCCATTTTCGCCCTGAGAAGTTCCATATCCTTGCTGATTTTCTTCTGAACAATCTTTCCATAAATCTGAGTAGTTCGAATGTCCGTATGACCCAGCAGTTCCATAGTAGTCTCCATGGGCACATCATTCGTAAGCAGCACTGTGGTAGCAAATGTGTGGCACGAACAATGAAAGGCAATTTCTTTTTTGAAATGAAATATCTTCACGCCCCCTTCGGCAAAGTTCATCCATTGGTGAATGAGTATCGCTAATAGCTTGCCAAAATTATTGAAGTATACTGTTGGTATTAGATGAATAATTTGGGAGGCGATAAAAACAAAAACCTCCTAATCCTATTCATTAGGAGGTTTTGCTTTCGTTTACCAGAACTTATGTGATCCCGCTGGGATTCGAACCCAGGACCCTTACATTAAAAGTGTAATGCTCTACCGACTGAGCTACGAGATCCTACTCCGCTAAAGCTTCGTAGGACAAGTCCTTTAGAAGTTTTAACCTTACAGTTGCCCGTTTAAAAGGCATTTCCGTAATTGAGGACGCAAAGGTAACCGAATAGGAAAATAATGCAAAAGTGGCTTTACAAAATTCTCTTGCTTGTCGGCTGCGCCCCTGTTGCACTTGCCAACGGGCCATCAGCCGCACCTGCTGTATTGAAACAGGCCGATTCCCTTTATGCGGCACGCCAATACACACAGGCATTTGAACGCTATCAGACACTCTTTGAAACGGGCCATTATTCGAGCGCCATGCTACTTAAGATGGCGTTTATAGAAGAGGGCCTTGGTCACCTTAGTGGCTCCTTATACTATCTCAATACCTATTATAGTACTTCTAACGATGCGCAAGCGTTAAAAAAAATGGAAGAGATGGCAGAAAAGAATAATCTGGAGGGCTACAAGACAGATGAAAGCACCAAACTAATGGCGTGGTGGGGACGCCAGTATGTTGCCGTTACGGGATGCCTGGCAGCCATTGCCTTGTTTTTTCTCGCGTTGATTTATCGCCAAAGGATAAAAGAGAATCAACGACCGACTCTCACAGGCGTGGCCTTGGTTATGACATTGGGCCTGTTGTTTGCGCATGTCAATTTCAGTAAACCTCGTGAGCGCGGCATTATGAGTAGCCCTCAAACCTATTTGATGAGCGATGCCTCTTCTGGTGCATCTGTTGTTGCCATTATTGGCGAGGGCCATCAACTTACAATCCGGTCAAAAAAGGATGTGTGGCTGAAAGTAAATTGGAAAGACAAAGAGGTTTTTGTAAGAGACTTCACTATCCGTCCCGTGAATCTTTAATATCGCAGAGAAAGCGTGCCTCGGTATTCTTTCTTTGAGAACTTCACGAAGTAGTAGTACACCCCGGCTGATTCACCCACGGCATACCATTTAAAGTTTCGATCGGGGCTTTCAAAGACCAAATTGCCCCACCGGTTAAAAATTCGCACAGACTCAAATCTGGATAAACAATTGTCGTTTGGCAAAATATTTTTGAACTCGTTGGTGTTAGGGTCTTTTATCTCCATAGCAAAGTAATCGTTCACATCATCTCCATTGGGGGAAAAGAAGTTGGGTGGCACAAAACCCCCGTCTGATCCATCCACATCTTTAATTTTGATGGTAAGATTGACGGAGTCTCTTTTGGGAACAAGACATCGATTGTCTGAAATACGAAACATGAACTGGTAGTCGTTTTCGTAGACGTTATTTTCATAAATAGAACAATCGGGTTGCCAGGTGAACGATGTTTGCAGCGGACTGGTACCAGCTACTTTCTTAAATAAATACCCTACTGGCTCCACGGATCCATCCGCCTTTATCAATTCAATTTTTATACTGTCCTTCGCGGGCACCACATCGGCATCAATACCAGTTAAAAGCAAATCAATCTTGTTTCCGAGTATTGTACTTACCGAGTTATTGTATAGCGTAGTAGCGGGCGCATTATTATTTGATACAGTAAGAGTTGGCGCTTGATTGAGTGGCGGCAATATTTTTACTTCCATGTCCAGCGTATCGGCTTTGTAAAACCTGCACTTGTTGGCTTGATCGACTACAATAAACTGAAAATCAAAAGTGTCTTTCTTTTTGAGGTCTACCGTTTTGCATTGAATATTCCAGGTAAACCGGGAGTTTACCAATCCATTTCCTTTGGCAGAATCAAATGAAATTCCAAATTGATCAAACGTAAAGTCCTTTCCTGATCCCTTTAACACAATGAAATCATTGTCAGGTTGATCACGACCCGTTACATTAAACGTAAAGGGCTCGTTGATCCTTCGAGTCAGTCCTTTGATGGTTCGTTCAGATACCGCTGGTGTCAGATCTGTATCGATAATGGGATCACTGTTGCCAGGTAATATCACACGGAGATTATAAACGGCTCTGGCGGGGTCGTCCAGTTTGCAGAAATCCTGATCCTCAACTTGGATTGTAACCCGGAAGTCTGTGCGCTTGGTGAAGTTGTAAATATTGCAAAAAGCATCCCATCGTATTTGCCCTGTGGCCGAGCCATCGGTCAGCGTAAACGGCTCATAAAACATGCCCGCTCTTTTAAGAGAAAATCCATTGGTCAAGACGGACACTACCAGTGGATCATTATCATCATCCCTTGCTTCATAAGGCCAGGCGGCTTGCGTGCCTTCCGGGATAGAGGCATTTACAGGGTTAGGGGAAACAAAATAGGGCTTTTTGTTGGGTGGCGGCTCTACAAAAACTGATACCTTGAGCGTGTCCGTTAATGGAAGGCTACAGGCATCGTCCATAGCTACAATACCAATTTCATACGCACCGCCTGCCCGGTACGGGCACTTAGGTAAACAAATTTTAAAATCAGCCGTGCTGCCGTTAATGAGTGTGGCAGTCGTAGCATCAAATGTTATTCCCGAAAGGTCTTTCTTGAAATTAATAGGAATAGCCTTGATACGTATGCGTTCTTGCCCATCAAACTCATTCTTTGAATCATCATCGGATATACGCACTTGAATGCAACGCTGATCATCGGGCGTAGATGCATCAAAACTTACGTTCATCGTTTGATCGAACGTAAACGAAGCGTCTGTCAACTTCTTGCCCAGTATTTGTGGCGGCACGGCCCGTGCACAATCCAACACTAGCATTTGAAAATCTCTTCTGGTTTCACCAATCTTAGTGCCATCCCGATATTCATCCACTTTTACGGCAAATACAAAAAGTCCTTGAGTGCGAGGCGTTACGGTCAGAAAGCCATCGCGACTGATTCTCAAATCCGGTGAACCATTGATGACATTATTAATTCCGTAGGGATTGCGCCATGTCACAAGCGGATAGGGACCGGGTCTTGGAGGCGGGATGGCACTTGCATCCTTTGTATTTAGAGGGGTGACAATGGAATAAACCAATGAGTCACCATCATCATCAATTCCTCCAAAATCAGTATAGTAAGGCTTGTTGATACATGCATAGTCATTTAGAGGAGGAAAAAGCCGTGGTGTTGAGTCTACAAATGGCTCACCATCTACCACCACAGGAGGAAATTCGAGATAGAATGTTTGCCCGGCAAAACGGGTACCTCCATTGTTTGGGTCTTCGCTATAAATATTGAAAATGTTATAGTTTCGGCAGCAACGTTCCCACGAAACATAATACCCCTGACTGTCTTTGAAAACGTCAGGATCGAGCGTGATGACAGAACTATACAGTAATCTCTTCGTCACCAATTCCCCTTTTGAGCATTCGGGCTGTGTATAGTTTACAGCCGACTCACTGGTCAACGGTAGTGATATGCTAAACAAGAATTGATTGGTGCGCTTACTAAAAATACTTACGCGGGCCGTGCCATCCTTGGCCCCGGGTGCCCCGTTGAGTTCATCAAAGTACAAAACGAGGT
>JAIENH010000033.1 GCA_019751475.1 Cyclobacteriaceae bacterium | reverse complement strand
AAAATGAGTTAGCGAAGCCTCATACTTCTTCAATCCAAACAGGGAATGGCCAAGTCCATATTCCGCTTCAATTAAAATTTGAGAAGAGCACTTATCATCGCATGTCATCAGACCTTGCTTAATCGCTTCTGAGGCTTCTGAAAATCTCTTAAGCTCATTGTAGCATAGGCCTATATTTATATAGAGGCGATCCAAGTCATGCTGATCTTTTGAGTCAATCTTGTATCGTAACGACTTATCATAATACTCAAGCGCTTTTTCAAAACTTCTCATCTTAAAAAAAACTAACCCTATATTATTAAGGCATATACTAATCTCCGCCTTATTTCCAGTCTCTTCTCTTATTGATAGAGACTGGAAGTAAAGTTCCAATGCTTTATCATAGTCAGCTCGGTAGGTATAAGTAATAGCAAGTGAGTTAAGAAGGATTTTTATCTCATCGTTAAACTTGCTCGTTTTTGCCAGCTGCAATGCCTCCTCACCCATGAGAATTGATTCATTCAATCTCTCCAATCTTCGAAGCGCAGACGCACCGACTCTTCCTGCCATTGTTTGACCTAACGCGTCATTCCGATCGAACGCAAGTTTCTTTGCTTCAATTGCATAGAGTAAAGCCTTTTCATTATCAACATCAATGAACTCGTACGCTAAATCATAAAGACTTCTAAATCGTTCACCTCCTTTTGTATTTGTTAACGAGGACGTAAGGGAATCAATTCTTGACTGCTGTGCATTCACCATTTTTAGCTCATAAAAAATGATAAAAAAGATGATGCCTGCGGTTCTCAAACCACGGTTTATAATTCGGCACAGATGTAATTTACAAACAATCATTACATGGCTGCATTTTTTCTTACTCTCTTCCTTTGTAACGTTTTAGAAAACAAATCAAAACACATAACCAAAATAAAACATAATCTTATGAAAAAATTTATTTACATCCTGCTTTTAGTTTTTGTTTCTGGAATGACAATTTCTTCTTGTTCAGAAGAGAACATTAAGCCACGTGGAGGCGAAGCATCAGCCGATGGTAAAAATTAAAACTATTAGCTATGAAAAGCAAAGTTTTAATCATCTTATCACTCGTTATTGTAACTATAGTTACATTTTCCTTCAAAACAAAGCCCTCTAAGCCTGTAGCACAAGGTAATTCATTATCAAGTGAAATATCCACGGCTGCTAAACTTAATCACGAGCCGCTTGGAGGAATGGGATCAGAAGACAAGTTCTGATATAGGAACAGCCTACTGATAAACGAGGTCTCAAATCAAAACCATTACTTCCGGGAAGCCGGGGTGGTGGTTTTTTGTGTTACTGAACTGACTATCATCAAAAAATGGTCTGTCCTAACAAATAGAATTTGCCATTTAGCCAGGCGAATGTGTTATGGAAGATGATAGCCTGTTGATAACCTCCATTATCTTGTCATGATAAAATTTCTTGTTTTCATCTACGGATGCTGATTCCGTAAAGGCAAGATTCGTAAGACCTTTTAGTGAAGCCCCGGAGGCAAGAATATCGGTGTGGACATTTTTTAGCTCAATGACCTTCTCCTCGTGAAGTTTCCGCAATTCATCCCGGTGTTGCTCCAACTCGCGGGTTAGCTCTTTAACACGCTCATCCAGCACAACATTGATTCGTTGCTTTTGGCGATTGATTTTGTACAAGGTAAAAATGAGCCCTGTCGCCAGCAGCACCAACCCGGCCAGGGCAAGATTTAATGATTGGTGTTGCTGCACAGCCTCCTCCCGCAGAGCAACTACTTTCCTTTGAGCCTCAATCCGTTGAAGGTTCTCCCGCTCCGCCATTTTTGTATGAATACGCAGAACATCCTCTCTCATTTTTACACTAACTACTTTTTCCTCAGCCTCTTTCTGCATACGCTGATACAAGTTAGCTTGCCTGAAGTCTCCTGATTTTGCATAATAATCGGCCTTTAGCTGATTTAGATATACCAATTGCCTTGGATATTGATGTTTGTTCTCCAATTCATCTATTTCCGAGATCACTCGCCAAGCATCTGGTAATTTATCCTCTGCTAAAAAGATTTGACCAAGGCCTGTTAGTGCCAGAAATTGATCTCGTTCACTATTACTCTTTTTGGCAAATTCAAGCGATCGTTCATAGTGTGACCTTGCATCTTTAAAATTCTTCATTTTTTTAAAAGTGCCACCCAAAATATTCTCAATCATGGCGGTTACATTATTAGTGCATTTCGGTGAGCAGTGCCTCGACCCTTTCTCGATGTAGCTAAAGGCCTTACCAAAGTCGTTAATCTGACTGTAGCATAAACCAATATCTGCGAATAATATATCAAGGTCAATTTTATCTGATGATTCCTCTTTTACTTTTAAGGATTTCAAGTAATACTCAAGCGCCATGGTATAATAATAAAAATCATGATAAATCAGCGCTATATTCGAATAAGCAATGCCAGACCACCTTTTATTGCCAATTCTTTCGCTTATCATCATTACTTCAAGAAAACAATTCAAGGCATTCGCATCGTCATCTGACTCTCGAAAAGCGACTCCCAGTGAATTCAAAATGGTTGCATATAGGACCCGATCTCGACTTTCTCTGGCGATAGGAAGGATAGATTTAAACACCACGATCGCTGAGTCAATTTTATCTGCTCTCCTCAACGCAACACCCAATATCCTGCCTGACTTGATGATGTTTAAGCTGTCCCCCTTCTTCTGCGACATGCTATGGTAGAACCTGGCATAGCCCAGCGCCTCCCGGGTGTCTATCTCTAGCATCTCCCAACTCAACTCAAACAAAACAGTAAGTTTATCGGTATTAGTGTCCGATTGAAGTAGATGCTTTAGTGAATCAGCCCTCGCCTTGGATTGAGCCCAACCAGTGAGTGGGGCCTGAAAGGCAAGGCATAAAAAGAAGGCGATAACCCTATAACTGTAAATACACATGATAGGGGGTTTATTTCTTGTTTGATAAATACTTACTTGGTGGACGCAATCTGTCATTAATTTACAAAAAATGCTGTTATTCAAATCAAGGGCTGCTTTTGACAGGGAGGTGTCGCGGCAAACCATGGAGGCTTGTGAGCAGATCATTGCTGATATGGGGGCCGAAGTCCACGATGACCTGGTGCAGCGACTGTCGGTATTCCGGCTTTACCTGGATCGCCTGGAACGATCTCGTCATGACCGGGTAGAGGTTGATTCTCTGATCATAAGCATGAATGTAGACTTCCAGGAAGTAGTGCAATCGGTACGAAGGATATCGCGCAGGCTCCTGCCTACAAAAATGGAAGACGACTCCTTTCAAAAATGTGTGGGTCTCTTATGTCAAAATTTAGAGCGACCCGGTGGAGGTACCATTCATTTTGAGCCCTCCGGAACAGAACGATCCATACCTGAACTGGCGGAAACCTACCTTTCCCGTATCATCCAGGAATTTATTCATAACGCCCTGAAGCACTCATCCGCATGGCATATCTGGGTACGTCTCCAGTGGCAGCCCACTCAACTCGTTATTGAAGTAGAAGATGATGGGACAGGGTTCTCCAAAATTTCGGAGTTTGTAGGATGTTTAAAAAAGAAACATAATACCCTTCGTATGCGCTCTAAGGTAATTGGTGCCAACCTTCACTATCTGCAAGGCAAAAAAGGACTTCTTGGAAGGATAGAGTATCCATTGCCGAACGTTTGATTCACAAGTCCATCATGTCACAATATACCGTTGCGATACGCATAAGCAAGGAGAGCGGCTGTGTTGGTTACCTCTAGCTTTTTTATCAATCGTACACGATAGGTCTCGATAGTGCTCTCCGTCATTCGGGTTTGCCGTGCAATTTCTTTCGTAGTAAGTCCATTGCCAATGGCTTGTAGTAGTTCATTCTCTTGCCGCGAAAGCGATACGGGTGGAATATGGTCCCACCGGTGCGAATTGGCTTGTATAATATTTGTGATCTTCGGCTGGAAATAATGTCCATCCTTTAATACTCCTTGAATAGTTCGGACAATTTCTCCATATCCGTCCAGTTTAAATACTATACCATGAATTCCTGATTTTAATAGATTAATGATCAACTCTACTCCTTCCATACCCGTGAGGCCTATTACTCGGATTTCGCTATTTGCTCGCTGTACTTCTTTAAGCAATTCGAGGCCCTTGGTGCCCGGTAACTTCATGTCAAGCAGAACAAGGTCGATCGGATGCTTAGCTAATTGCTCGCGAAACTCGATGGCATTTGAAGCTTCGTGGATTTCTTTCACAAATTTTTCTTTGCTGAGTAACGAAAGAAGTCCGTGACGAATAAGTGCTTCATCATCCACTACAAGAATTCTAATACTATCCATAGGTGCCTGTAAGCAACCAAGGTAGTCAAAGTCAGGAAAACAAGACTTAGTCACTGTCTAATTTTCCTGATCAAATCTAATTGTTCACTGCATTATCTATTCCGTTTACATAATATTCCATCATGTTTTTCGATCGAAGACAACTAGGCAGACAGATTTCTGTAACTAAAATTTAACAAAGTATGAAAAAGATGATCATTGCTCAATGCGTTTTAATCGTCTGACTTTACGGAAAAAATAAAAATGCGACTACTCTCATTTGATAAACAGGAAACTATGAAATCAGGATTGATACTTTTTGCATGGATGTGGTCATGGGTGCTGGCGCAAGGCCAACGCCTGGAGGTGGCCACCAGTACGCTTGACAAGGTGAGAACTGAGCACCAAAAACTACGCGACAAATCAGACAGCCTTAAGAGAGTAAATGCCAGGCCTGAGGAAGTAAAGCGTTGGAGCGATTCAACTGCTCGTAAAAACAGTACCAACATTGCGGTGATTGCGCGGCTGTTGGACGAGAATGGATGGATGGGGCCGGACAAAATCGGTAAGGCAAACGTGATGACCGTTATCCACCTTATGCGCCAAGCTGATGTAGCCACACAGGAAAAATACTTGCCCATGCTGAAGAGTGCAGGCCAGCAAGGAATGATGAGAGCCGAAGATGTGGCTGTGATAGAAGACCGTGTGGCTATTAGCAAGGGACAGAAGCAAGTATACGGAACACAGATTGCCAAAGACATGAAAACAGGTGAATATTCTGTTGCACCGATAGACAACCCAAATGAAGTGGATCAGCGAAGAGCCTTGGTTGGCCTGGGGCCGATGAGAGACTATGTAAAAAAGTGGAACATCAAATGGAAGCCTTGAAATGCAGGCGTCTGACACTTCAAAAGTGTCTTGACGCCTTACGGTTTGTATGAAATGAATTTAGTCGCTAATCGAAACCTGATAGCCAATATGAAATCAAAAATCTTTTTCCTGCTAGCATCACTCACCTGTGCGATCGCTCATGCGCAAGACATTCCGGTAGACCTTACAACAGGTAAAGCTCAAATAAGCATACCCTTGTGGGAGTTAAGCACCAGCACGGTGAAGGCGCCTATTGGGATAGTTTACAATGGTGGTGGTGTGAAAGTCACAGATGGTGGTGGTAGTGCAGGCATGGGTTGGAGTCTGCAAGCGGGCGGCCAAGTAACGCGCAATGTCAGGGGCTTACCGGATGACATGATTGTGAGAGGATGGCTCTCGGACACGCGTGCTCAAAGTCTTCAAAGTTTTTTACCTACAGCTGACAATAACCTGGCCAATTGTGACGATGAACTGGCAGATGCCAACGCACTACACCCAATCATTTACCCAAACGGTTATGTTGGCGATACAGAGCCCGACCTGTTCACCGTACAGGCCCCCGGCTTGAGTGTGCAATTTATTTTTGATCAAAATGGCGTCATCCGACTCATTCCTTATCAAGATCTTAAATTCCAGTTTACACGTCATGCCACCACAAGGGATATCGTGTCGTTTACGGTGACGCGCAACGATGGCACCGTGTACAATTTTAATCTGGCCCGTCAGACCTCGCGAAAGTCATTGAGTAACCCGTCCAATTTTGATGTGCGTTATTTCTATAATGACTATTGGGCGTATGATGATGAGACAAAGTTTAACTATACCTGGCTGTTGTCCTCTATCGTAGACCCAGTAGGTCAAACTGTTTCTTTTTCATACAATCTGGAACTTACGCCTTCGTACAAAAAAGAAAGGCGCTATATCTTGAACGACAAAGCGGTGACGAGCTATACCCTTTGGGAATCTCCGAAAGTGACATCACTCACGTCTATGAGTGATGCAACCACAATGGTAAATTTTAGTTGGTCTCCTTACGGACATCTGGCAACGGTAGAAGTCATGCCGAAAAATACGAATAACCCCAGTAAACTGTTTTCCCTCATTTACACCCGCATACGCAATCAAGGCAGTGCGCCAGATAACTCAACACCCGTTATTAAAACGCCCCCGCACCTTGAAGGCCCTACGTATGAAGACTTTTTTGAAGAGTTGGAGACGGAACCTCAATACCGTTTCTTCTTAGTGGAACTGAGAGAAACGGGCACCGATTGTTTACCCTTTCCCTCCCATAAGTTTCAATATTACAACATAGATGTTGCTAATCATACCACTCAGTTGCCATTTAAAAACCAGTACGCACAAGACTTATGGGGATACTACAATGGCTTACCGGACGTGGCGGCATCACTCGTACCCCGCTTGTATGAAAAACCATCGGCTACCGGTATGGCACGTGTGAGAATTAATCCGCATCCTACCGATGCGGGCTATGTGGTCGTGGCGGGTGCCGACCGCTCAACCAATGAGGCTTTTGTGCATTATGGGTCGCTCCAGCGGATTACCTATCCCTCCGGAGGATTTGGAGAGATCACGTACGAAGCAGCTGACTATTATGATTCATTAGTCAACACCACTTACAAGGGTGGCGGAGTGCGCGTAAAGTCCATTCGAATAAGCGATGCAGATGCCGATAATTCAAATGATATCATCCGGAGCTATGACTACAAACGCACCGATGGTCACTCCAGCGGCAAATTTCTATACCCACCGGTGTTTCACTTCTACCGCGATATTTTAGTACGCAGCCCGGACAACCTGGCTCCCAGTGATGAACTGCTGTATAGCCGTGTGACGGTGACACAGGCGGGCCGTGGCAAGACCGTCTATGATTTTTCTCTTCCCGGCACGTTTCAGCAAAACCAGGTTCGGGATTGGAAAGCTCCGTTTTCAAAAGTGGCGCGTACCAAGCAGGCCGTATATCAAGACGTTTGCGAGACCATCGATCCTCCGCCTTATGAGGTAACAACTACAGAAACCCGGTGGGTATGTGATTGGGAATGGGAATTGCAACGGTGGATCAATTGTCGCTACGAGCAGATAAATGTGACTAATACAATCGACCCGGATCCGACTACCACGTGTATCAACGTGCAGGTGGGAGTAGAATGCCCCCCGCATGGCCTCGCGCAAAATGATTACTACTCCTATCCATTTGCGCCAACTACCAATTTTGATTTTGAGCGTGGATTGGTGCAACGGGTCTCTGACTATAATGAGACAGGCGGCCTGTACCAGCAAAAAACATTTTCATATCAGCGACTAGGCGCACCGATTGTCATAAAGGCGCTGAAGCATGAGCGGCTACCTATACTCACCTTTGCGCTTTACGACATCCTCGCCAATGTTACCAAGACAATTGTAACAGAGACTAGCGTCACGTACGACCCTCAAAGCCTTGCTAATGGCGTCACACGCCAAACACAATATGCCTATAGCGGTACTCATCAGTTGCTCAATCAAATTTCCACCACCAATAGTGACGGGGTAGTGCAAAAGACAAGGTTGAAGTATGCCAAAGACTATGCTTCTATTACCTCTCCGGCCAATGCACAAGGTCAGGCAATCAAGAGCCTCAATGACAACAACCGGCACGGCACGTTGATTGAGTCCATTCAGTCGGTGGTAAAAGGCGTAACAGAAACCGTGACTGGCGCCCAGCTTACTCTCTACAAACAGTTCACTACTCCTGCACTAACTTTGCCCTATGAACAACGGAGCTACAATGGAACTACCGGATTTGCCGAAGCAGGGTTTGATGCGGGTAACAGCTACACGTATGGTTCCTACCGCCCGGTGACCTACTTGGACAGTTATGATAACCAGGGCCGGTTATTGGTTGCGCGCGACTTGCAAGGAATTCAGTCGTCTACAGTACTTGATGCCGAAAGTTACATTCCCAAAGCCACCGTGCGCCATGCCCGCTATGATGAGGTGGTGATTAATAATCTAACAAACCTGGGTCCAACATACAACGCAAACAATGAGTTGATATACTCGCAACCTGCCCCCAACCCGTGGTCGAAAGAGTTCTCCATTTCGTATGGCGAAGGGAGTGCTATGAGTCAACTTAATGTTGTAAAGGCAAGCGGGAAGTATTATAAGTTTAGCTGCCAAGTGCGTGCGGCTGCTGCCATTACCATCACCGCCAATGCCATCAATGGCGGCATCACCAAAGGAACGGGTCAAGTGAACTATCCGGTCGGGGCTGCAGGCACCTGGAGATACCTGGAGGTGCTTGTGGATATGACCAACGTAGCAAGCCCTTTCACCTTTGAGGTGCGTTTTCCGGCTGCTGTAGATTTTGACTACGTGGCATTTTATCCACAGAAAGCAGACGTTACGTCTATGACGATCGATCCTGTTATCGGCAAGACATCGCAAACAAATACCAACGGCCAAAACACTTCGTGGATTTATGACAGTGGCGG
>JAIENH010000169.1 GCA_019751475.1 Cyclobacteriaceae bacterium | reverse complement strand
AGGTATTTTCCAAAACAGCGAGGCCAAACCCATATTTACCAAAATCATTTCCGTTGTAAAGCATGTAAACATTATTATTACATTCAAAAACATGCGGGTAACAAATCATTTCTGAATCCCACCCATGGTCTGACACATCAATTCCAGCTAGATTATCATTTCGTTTCCAATTTACAAGATCGAAAGAACACGCGTAACCAATTCGATAACTTCTGCTTCGATCATGTCTAAAGCCAAATGCATCTCGATAGCAAAAATACATATGGTAGCAATTGTCTATTTTAATTACAGTGGGCAAAGCCTGACATTCGTTTGAATTTAATCTGTCACTTATAATCAATCGGCTATCCCTAACCCAGAAGACACCATCAGAAGAGGTGGCTTGAGCAATTTTATAAACTCGTTGAGGTATTGGCTCCTGCTCACTTGTAAGCCAACGCACACCAAAAATATACCACATGTAGAATTGACCGTCATACTTCTTCACGAAACCATCACCAACCAAAAATGGCTCGTTGAGCGACCACGTCATTATTGGACCTGTTCCATATTTCTCAAACGTCAATCCACTGTTTTCACTAACCGCCAACCCAATTGAAGCATCCGCTGATGTCGAAACCTTTCTATTCCATCCTGTTGTGTACGCAAGTATTCTATCTCCCTCTTTAAGTACATTCATGGGGAATATTCCGTGCTCATCAAAACTTCCGAGGCTCCCCAATTTAACTACTTCATTTGAAGCTATTCCTAAAATCTTAGAAAAGGCCAAATCAAAGTCAACAAACAACACGTGACTCAAGTATTTACCCGCCAGATCCCGCTCCCTTGTTGAAAAGTAAATTCTAACAAACTCATCAAATACTACCGCTTGTGGGGACTGAGCAAATTCCTTGCAATTATGCGGTAACTTATGATCTATAGGGTTAAATATTCGTCCTAGTTTTTTAAATCTCATTTCCCTTTAGAATGAATTATCAGACTGCATAACGGCTAGACCAAATCCTTGACGACCAAAATGGTTGCCCTGGTATAGCATATACATCTTTTCATCAATCGAAAAAATGTTTGGGTAGCTTATCATTTCCGAATCCCACCCCTCATCTGAGATTGATATGCCTACTTTCGAGTCGTCTCTTATCCATGTCTTTAAATCCACTGACACGGCATAACCAATTCTGTATCCATTCTGCTTAGATCTATATCCCAAACTGTATCGATATGAAAAATACATATGGTACAAATTATCTCTAAAGAAAACTTCAGGGCTTGCCTGACACTCGTCCACTTCAAGAACGGTTGATATAAGATCAACTTCCGCTTTAATCCAATTTATACCATCTATTGACTGAGCCATTTTTATCTTGTAAACAGGTTCAGTTTTTCCATTGTCTTTAACCCACTTACTGCCAGCCGCATACCATAAATACCAAAGCCCATTAAATCTCCTAATTCGTGGACTGCCTAACAAAAAAGGTTCAGTCGGACTGAATGACAGAATAGGGCCTTGACCAAGCTTATTAAAATTACCTCCCTTGTCGCGGCTATAGGCCATACCTATCGATGAATTAAAAGGCACGGACTCACACCTAGTCCAGCCGCAATAATAGATCCTCACCTCGTCTTCATAAAGAATTGCTGATGCCGGATTTGTACCAAATTCATCAAATGTTCCTAACTCTCCCAACTTCAAAATCGGTTCTTTTGAAATATTTCTTATCTCAAATAGATTATTCCGACTTAGGTCTACAAAACCCAGATAACTAACATACTGTCCAACAGCATCTTTATTTGGACGGCTCGAAAAATAAACTCTAATATAGTCTTCGAATACAACTGCAGCGGGCGATTGGGCGTATTCTTTCATCCAGGCTACCCCCTTAACCTTCGTAGGGTCAAATACTTTTCCAAGTTTTTTCCATTTATACATTAAAGCGCCCATAAATTTAAATTAATAAGCCTTCAATGGCATCAACATCAAATACAGGTATCCCAAATTTCTCCTTAACAGTTTTGCGGTCAAAAAAGTAGTTATCAATAAAAATTGCATTATTAGGATCAATCCAGTTTACCTTGTCGTCTTGCTCATTGATGTGGATGATCTTATTGAACAATCGAGTTGACAAACAAAAGTCATCTAGACTTTTCTGTAAGTCAAATTTGTGCTTGGTTAAGAGAATTGTCTCAATATTCTTGTTTTTGCATTGATAGAGAAAACGAAGAGCCACATCATTAACCTTGTTATTTACGATAATAGTATCATCAAAATCAATGTAGACCGATTTGTAGACAATGCTGAGTTTATAGCTATTGCACAAGCACCTATCCAATTCAACTGAGTAATCATTGGCTATAACCCCAACATCTTCACCAGCCGCATCAAAAATGCTTAGCAACGCAAAATTAACACCAGCCTGTCGGAAGAGTCCCATAGTGCTGGAATGCCTAGGTGCAAATTCAAGCAATTTGAATTTGCCGCTCTTATCCTTTTTTACTTGAAAAAACCAGGCGCCCCGAAAATTAAACTCCTTATGTAATGTTTCAGCGATCTCTCTTATTTCATTAGTCAACGAAACAGAGAATGTATTAAATGAAATCCCCATTTCTACCCTATACCTAACTCGCGGTCCAATAAATAGCAGTTCTCCATGCCGATTTGAGAAACAGTCAACTGAAAGTTCCTCTCCAGGAAGGTATTCACATGGTATGAGGTCAGAATTCTTGTGCAAGAGAACCGTTAACTCATCTAAGGAATTTGCTAGTATGGTACCCTTTCCTCCTTGACCAATATTGGGTTTCAAAAAGACAGGGAACCTTACTTCCGCAAAAGGAGTAGAATAGACCCTAGGACAAAACGAATAACTTCTGAGTTTCTCATAGGTCAACTTTTTTTCACGAGCAATTCGCGCAACTGAGTCACTTGATGTTATCACCTTAGCTTTTAACAAGGCTTGATTCTCTGCTAAAAATAGCACAATGGAATCATGAGTTGGGAATATGAAATCTATATTAAATCTAATCAATACCTCGTTAAATTTATCGACAAAGTCATTCTCTGTGATATAATAATTACCCTCCTCATATCTTGACGCATTATACACGAATCTAGCGTGATCAGCCTTGCCAGATACGCCAAATAACTCAACATGTAGATTGTACTTTAGCGAGTTATGGAGCTCAAGCCCAATTTCAGAACCAGCAGGAAAGATTAGAACGTTAAATTTTCTATTGATCATGAATTACAAGAGAAAATACAAGCTCCTGTTCAAATTTCAATGTATCTCAGCAAGCATTGCACATGAAAGCTCGGGATAATCGACCGCGACTTTGCAAAGCGCGTCAATTATTGGAGTCCCAAAATTAAGCGATAGCATTTGTTGTGTTGTAAACGGTTTCAGATATATTCCCTCTATCCGATCTACAGTATAATTTGCATCAGTTAATTCTTTCTTAAATGAAAACAACGTGTAATATCTTTTATGCCCTAGCAGCAAGTCGTTTTCGGAGAGCACGGTCATTTCCGGAAGCAAGCCGGCCAAATTTCCGAGTCGCCTATTCAATACTTCCGCATTCGGCACTGACACAAACATCCTGCCGCCTCTCTTGAGATATTTTCTAAACTTCGTTAATATCTGATTGGGATTATCAATGTGCTCTAGTATAAAGCCAAGATTAACTACATCAAATTTTTCATCGGTTTCGAAATCCTCAAAGAATGTTTCAATTATTTCAGAATTAAATTTCGGATGGGATGCTCTGAAATTGTCAATGACAGCGCGCGAACCATCAAGAACTACATATCGTTCAAAATGATTAGCAAAAATATTGGTAGTGATGCCATGCCCAAGCCCTAACTCCAACATTGATTTAGCTTCTGGTAAACGAAGTATTATTCGGTGAGGATACCATCTCAATATAATTTCGTTGTCGAAATCGTACAGGTTATTACCTTGGTACGCTCTCACATGGGAATCTAGCACGTTCTCCATATTATATTAATTTATAGTCTTGGATTATTTCTGAAAGCCGGTCGCGCGAATTGAACATTATTAAATCAATTATAGAAAGCCAAGGAACAAAGGGATGATCAAACTGTTGATAGGAAATTGCTCCAGGTTGAATAAACTTTAAAGCAATACCGCATGACTCGAATTCCTCTCTAGAATAAAGATTTAAGCCTCCAGGTAAATTAATATACGTCTCTGCACCCATTGCCTTCACAATGCCCAAAACTTTCTTCTCGGCTTTCAAAGTGTGATCCACGTCAATAGAAGAGGATACTATGAATTCTACTGGAATATCTAGATAACGGCAAACTTCTTTCAGGGAATTGAAAACAAAGAGGAAAAGATTTCTGCTTGGATAATCGAAAACCCATTCAATAACGGGAAATGCTACTTCCAAATAAGGTGCTTTGCGATAACACTCCTTTATCTTTCTAAGAATTTTTGCTTTGTCAATATCAAAAGAATCTGCTAGTTGTCTCTTTTCAATATCCAAATAGTCAGAGTCCCTTTTTAAAGGAAGAGTAATAAATTCATCAGCTCCATTGACCAAAATACGATTCCTATTAATCCAACCTCTTTTTGAAAACTGAATGTTATCATAAACAACAAACCGATCGACTGATGCCGCAAGTTGAAAATAGCCGATATACGGAAAAAAGTATGGCTGCATAATCGCGAGCTTCATGACTAATTATTTTGCGCTCGTAAAAGAAGCCTCCCGATCAAACTGATATCCGCTGGATTCATACTATGAAATAGAGGTAAACATAAGATTCGCTTGCTGACATCTTCGCTAACTGGGCAAACGAAATTCCCCCTGGTATAGGAAATTGTGTTTAACGATGGCCAAAAATAACGTCTAGGATAAATCCAATTTGCATTGAGTTCGGTTATGCTCTTAAGCAATGATTCTTCTGAACGAAAAATGATCGGGTAATAAGCAAAATTATATTCAATCTGAGAATGGAGCTGTATGCGCTGCACCTTTAGACCTTCCAATCGCTGGTCATACAATTCGGAAAGGTATTTTCGCTTAGCAAGAATCTCGGAAATGTAACCAAAATTTGCTAATCCCATAGCTGCATGAAACTCGGAGTTCTTACCATTGATGCCCACAGCTCTAAACTCCTCAGGCCCATGATGACCAAAATTTCGCAGAAGTGCCATTTGCTCCAATAAAAATTTATCTTTTGTAAATACAGCCCCTCCTTCTATGGTGTGAAATAACTTAGTAGCATGAAAACTGGTTGTACTTACATCTCCATATTCAAATATTGATCGACCTTTGACTTTTGTGCCAAACCCGTGGGCAGCATCATAAATAAGCTTTAATCCATGATTGTTCGCAATTTTTTGAAGTTCATCGACCGCACAAGGATTGCCAAAAACATGGGTGGCTAAAATAGCTGATGTGTTTTTGGTTATTGACTTCACTATAAGCTCAGGGTCTATGTTCAATGTTTGACGGTCAATGTCAACAAACACCGGACTACAGCCCTCCCAAACAATGCTAGAGGTTGTAGCAACATATGAGAAAGGAGTAGTAATTATCTCCCCTGCTAACCTTAAGGCTTTAATAGCAATTTGAAGAGCTATTGTTCCATTACCTAGAAATAATAGATGGTTTACATTAAGATATTGTTTTAGCCTTAGCTCAAATTCATTTACGAGAGGCCCGTTATTGGTCAACCACTTTCTCTCCCATAATCCTTTCAAGTACTTAGAATATTCTTCTAGGGGGGGAAGGAAAGGTTGCGTTACATTAATCATTACTTTTCAACGATATATAGCACAGATCTTCCTTGTATTCCGTGAACCTTAAATATTTTTTCACCAAAAAAATTAGCATCCAATTGACGAACCCTAAAGCCTACGGATTCTAATCGAGACACAAATCCTGATTTAGAATACATCCTAACGTGATCATTTTGACCAAAGTGTTTCCATCGGCCAGACTCATCTGTTACTGAAAAGTCCTCATAAATTGTATCTAAGCTTAGAAGGATTGGAACCATTACAATACCCCACCCGCCTTTCTTTAAAACTCGATATAGTTCTATCATAGCCTTCAGATCATTTGGAATATGCTCTAATACGTGAGAGCATATTAAGATATCGAAAGACTCATCTGCGTAGATATTCATATCAGTAATGTCCACCTTGTCATCAACGGAAGGCATATACAGATCCGCAGTTCTCACTGAGAGATTTGTAATTGATCTAAGATATTTTGACAATGAATATGAAGGAGCCACATCTAAAACGCTAAAGTTTCCTCCATTCTTTAAAAAGTGATTGAAATAAAGTGCATATAAGCGGTCTCTATCTGTAGCCCCGCAATTAGAACAAGTGTAAAACTCTATATTAATTGTCTCTACCTGGAAAAGAGGATGAATACACTGATTTTCAAACAATTGCCTACTATAATATTGCGATATGGGATAAAAATCAACTCCCTTAATGTTACAAACTGGGCAAATATTTACAATTCCATCTTTAACAATTGGAATGGCAATTTCTCTACCTATCAATACCTTGATACTATTCTTAACTCTCCTGTACCAAACTCTGCCAGTATCCGAGAATAGTTTCACTTCCATAGTTCAAGATTCGGAATAATAACCATACCCATCTTTATTACCTTTTAAACCATACTTATAATTATAGCTATAAGTATAACCATAACTATAGCCGTAGCCGTAGCCTAAGCCAGACTTGTAGATATCATTAAACACAATGCTTATATTTTTTACTTTTCCGGAAGCAAAAGAGTCTTCAATGCTTCTAAGGAGTTCCTTAGGTGTGTAATTTTGCCTCACAAGAAATATTATATGGTCGGCATAACTTGACAAAGCATATGCATCTGTAACGATGGCCATTGGGGGAGTGTCAATGATCACATAATCGTAGGCGGCTTTTGCTTGCATCATGAACTGTGTCATGTTCTTATGCAAAAGAAGTTCTGCAGGATTTGGAGGTACAGGACCTCCACTTACCAAATCGAGATTCGTATACTTAGTCTTTTGAACAACCGACTCAAAACTTGCTAGACCAGCTAAAAATGAACTTAACCCCACATCGTTTGAAACCTCAAAATCTCTAAACAATTTAGGCTTGCGCAAATCCGCGCCTACAATAAGAGTTCTTTTGCCTGAAAGTGAAAACACTGAAGCTAGATTTATTGAAGTGAACGTCTTACCTTCTCCGCTTATAGAACTTGTTATCATAAAGACAGCTTTTTCATTGTTTCCTGTGAAGTAGTTCAGATTTGATCTTAGCCCTCGAAAAGATTCTGAAATCGATGACTTAGGTGACCGAAGCACCTCAAGATTAATCTCGCCCTTTTTATGGCCTATGCCACCTATAAATGGAATGGAGGTGAATTTTTCAATATCTTCTTTTGACTGAACTTTGGTATTTGCAAATTCAATAAAAATGAAAATGAAAAGCGGAATGGCAATACCAAAAAGAGTACCAATAATATAGTTTTGGCTAATACGCGGTGTAATCGCTCCTCCAAGTTGCATGGGGGGGTTAACTATTATTAAGTCAGAAACATTGGCTGCTTTTGAAATCTCTGCTTCCGATTTTTTTTGCATTAAGTAAATGTACAAGTTCTCTAACAGAGAATAATTACGTTGAATGGAGATGTATTGCCGCTGCGCAAGTGGAAGATAGCCCATTTGCTTTTCAGCATCATTTATTTGACGGTTGAGAAAATCGGATTTTATCTTATCGGTTAAGCGATTAATTTTATTTGTAATCAGGGGATTGGTAGGTCTCTCCTTTTCGATGTAAAGTTTTATTTCAAGCTGAAGATCTACAATCTTTGATAGCAATGAAGCAATAACCGGATCATTGATACCCATTGAACTTGGTAAGATTATTTGATCTAGGTTTTTGCTTTCCTTCAGATAGTTATCCAAGTAAACGTAGTAATTACCTTTTACGATAAGCTCAGCTCGCTGAACCTCCAATGACTCAATTTTTGAATATACCCGTTGCGCATCAATGCTTAAATCTCCGGTGGTTCTGTTGTTCTTTTTAAACTGTTGAAGTTGACCCTCAAAAAGGCGCAATGAGTCTGATATTGAAACGAGCTGATTCTTGATAAATTCAACAGTTCGGTCAGCTGTTTGATTTTTTTTGTTCAAATCGTATTCCTGATAATTTTCAATAACGGCATTGATAAAATCAATCTCCTTTTGGGTGTTGGCTCCAATGATAGAAAGATTCATGACACCCGCTCCTTTCTCGGCCCATTTTACGCTTAAGCGATTGACATATTCTTGTGTTACTACGCTTGAAGGACGTATCTGCATTACATATTCAAGTCCTTTGTAAGGAGCTAAGACGCCTTCAGGTTTTTTTTCTATCAGAATGGAGACCTTATCAATGACCGCTGGTTTACCAAAGTGAAAGTTTGCTTGAGGAGAATCTCTTGATGCTGCACTAGCAAGGGAATAAGTATTTTCGTCAAGTACTTTAAACCTAAAGCTTGGTGAACTTGATTGTTGTTCCAAGTTTGTATAGGCAACTTTAACCGGGAGCAGATTATAAACTTCAGTTGTGACCACCCTCCCGACTATGTAGAAGGAAAC
>JAIENH010000486.1 GCA_019751475.1 Cyclobacteriaceae bacterium | reverse complement strand
ACCAGCGACCAGTGCACTTTTGGGCAACTTTATGATGCTGCAACGCCATAGTCTTTAGCCATATGCGATCACCACCGGCTTTTCTTCTCGCATGGTTAAGATTTCGATTAGAATCCTAATCCACAGAATTATACAAGGAACGACTTTTGCGTTGTATGGATCAAAATAGTTTTCCTGAATGAATCGAGGGAAAATATCGGTCGGTGAAAGTGTGGTGAATACAAACAAAAGTACGATCAATACAAGGTCCAATGCCGTGCGAGGTTTGATAAAATACCACATAGCGGCACCAGTTGCAGCAATGATAAATGTTGGTGATTCCGCTTTATGATTAAAAATGACTACCCAAATCAGAACACTGCTTAACCAGGTAATTCGAAAATCATACCACGCGTATTGTTTCCAACGAACTAGCGGCAAGCAAAGAAGGAATAGTCCGACAATGACTACAACATTCTTATTCGGATGCCAATCGAACCATGATGTTAGCCAGCCCATAACGGACAGTCCGTACGAAGCACTGTGATCGTCCATGAGAAGGCTCCACCAACTTTTATACAAAAATTGAAGCTGAGGAACTGATATGACGGTAAGGGGTAGCGCAAAGAGAGCAATAGTTCCAAGAAGCACGCTTGTAATCATTCTCGGCTTATTTCGACAAAACAAGAGCATCCCCAGAGCAAATAGGCCGAATATCTTTATGAAAAAGGTCCCCAGGATAGCAAGTATTCCAGAGAATATCTTTTTCTGCTCAAGCCAAACAAATCCAAGTATAATCAGCCCTGCAATCAGTCCATTGCTTTGTGAGTTTTGGAGGGAGGTGATCAACTCTACTAATACAAAAAACAACATACCCACCTTTTGAGACACACTTGCCTTTGGCAACCACCGGATTGCGTATAGCAGTACAAACGTATTTAGTAAATTCCAGATAATAAGTCCAACTAAATCTGGCAATACGGCTAATGGGGCAAATGCAATGGAGAACGTAGGACTATACTTGTACAGGTCCCACTGTTCATGAGGATAGGGAAGATATAAATCCTGGCCGTGAATCAGGTGAAAAAAGGACTGTTTGAAGATGGTGTAATTGTTGTACTGATTATAAGCTATACCGTCAATTACTTTTGGCGGTAACAGCCAGCTTTGAATGCTCACGGCAAGCACAACGATTAAATAAATGATACTTACTGGGATGAAATTTTTAAATAGAAGTTGCCAATAGCTTCGCAAGTTTTTCATGGCGCTAAGGTACAACGCATTTGAATAACCCTCGCTTTGATCCGGACGCTTGATAGCAAAGTCCTCTGCAAAATCATCAGCATGTCTATGACACCTTAAGGACATTCGGATCGGCCTCTAGACTTAAGCGTGTGCTCGTAGCGCTTGAGGTTGGCCCCAATGTTCAATCACAGATCCCTTTCTTGATGTATTGACTGAAGAATTCAAGAAAGGCTTTTATGCAAACGTAACCTTCTTGCCTGGGGACGGAGCCACTGCTCGAATTGAATTCCTCTTTGCAAAACCAAGATCAATCTTAATTCGCTAGGAAGTGCAACCTTGAAAGGCTTTTTTCTTCTTTTTAGGAATTCAAAACATTGTGAATTGAGTAAAGATAGGGCTCGTTATGGGTGATACTAGCCCGTGATAAGACTCGCTCTACAGCTTCATGATGTAGGCAAGGGCGTAGTAGGGAGGTCGGTTTTCATGTGGCTGTGTCGCATTTTGGGCGCCACTAAAGTTTACGGAGACCCCTGTCGTTGCAGACTCAGTAGTGGCCAACGGAAAAGTGATTGACCCACCGGTATATCCCAGACCTGTACCCCCCACAGTAGTGGCTCCTGGTGTACCGTGTACGTGACCCGGATCGCTGATGCCATGGTTATGATTGGGTAAACCTGATTGGGCATCGGTGAGCGTTATCGCATTGGCACCACCGGTGTTACCGAGTGCATACGAGCCGCCCGCCCCAACAATAAACCTGTCAAGTAAATTAGGTGTGCCGTTGTTGCCATCGCATAAGGCCCAACCCGTGGGTACAGCAAAAGGCGACCCTGACCACATGATAATGCCCCCCACGGGCACAGATCCATTGCCCGTATTGTTCAACGCGTAGTTGGATGCTGAAATAGTGCCGGTAACGTTGGTATTACCATTTACCGTGGCATTGCCACTTAACGAAACATTGTTATTACCAGCAGCCTTTACCCATCCATTTACCGAATACCAGCCGGAGGCATAAAAGTAAAAACCTCGGGCATCGGTGTCATACACCAGGAGTCCTTCGGCTGGGGCGCTGATGCTATTTCGCGCAATGGTATTAATCCGGGGGATAAGCAGCCCTTTGTCATTGGCGGTGAGATCCAAAATGGAAGATGGATCGGGGGCCGGATTATTAAACCCCACCTGGGCTGCGACCGAAAAGGAAAGCACGCTGAGGATGATGATCAATGTTTTCATAGATGCTATTTTTTGCTCACGATGAAGATAGCAAAAAAAAGATAACTGATGGATAGTTGTTTAAAAGACCAACCTTTTTTCGGTTCGGCTGTAGACTTAATTCAACTACTTGCTTGATGAAAAAATTTGGTAAGACTTATGGCAAGTTAGATGCTATTCAAGTTCATCACGCCTATTGGTGGGCCTGATGCTTGTGAATAACAATTTCATGCAGATAGCTTTTCAAAGACATGCAGCGTTTTTGTTCCGTCAAGAATATGAGCTCTATTGCCCGCGACCTGTATTTCCTTGAGTTGTGTGACTGCATTGGTTATCTTTTCTGATACCCATTTGAGCTTTTTGTTATTTACATCAATGACTCCCCATTTAAGGGCGTTAAAATCGATAAAATAAAGATCGTCTCCTTGGAGAACCGTTTTGTACCCAATATCATGCAAGCCATGAAGATTATATTGGTCTTCCATACCCCATACCTCAAGATAGGGCTCTGGCCTGGTGAGGTCAATTTCCCAAATACCTTTGGCCGACTCGCCTATTATTTTTCCTTTTTGTTGATCGAGGTGATAAAAATTACGGTCATCAGGCGAGCGATTGCCTTCGTTGTCCTTTACAAATAATTCTATTGGGCCATGAATATTTTCTTGGAGGATGTTTTTAATTAAGCCCTTGACAGTGCCTGTTGTCGAGTCAATGTTTACAAACATACCTCCTTTAGCAAGAATCCAAAGTTCGTTTCTATATTCTCCAATAAATTGTATGCAATCAGTTAACTTTTTGTCATTTAGATTAATTTGCCAGTCAACAAGCTTTTTAGAAAGTTCTACTTTCGTTATCACCCCTGCATTGCAGGAGTATAAGAAATTGTTAACAATAATGAATGTGAAAAGCTTGTTGGGAAGAATCTTATTCATATCCCCAGTAATTAAATTCTGAATAATTGTTTCTCCATTAAAAGAACATATTAGAAGGTCATCACTTAATATGTGCTTTATCATCTTTGATTCAAGTTTTAATGGGACACCATTCTTAATTAAAACTCCTGATCCCGGATTAGTCTCATTGCAAAAGAAGTGGATATTATAGCTCAGTGACGATAAGTTGTTCAAACTTTCAAATATTTTTTTATTCGCGGGCAGGCATGTTTCTATTTTCTTAAAATTAGTACAGATGACTAATTCAATATTTGAACACGCATAGGATGTTACGTCTTTTAATACAAACTTTGGACTGAACATTTTATTCGAGCTTTACGAAAGAATCTATAATCTGATTGATTTTAGACTGATCTAGATCAACAACTTCATCAATAAACAAGGAATTTTTTAGGCTGGAATTCATGGAGTTAAAGATTTCAAGTTTATTTTTTGTGAAAATCTCTACAAAACTTCTCTTAACATCTTCAACTGAAGCCTTTTTAATATTTATCACATACACCAAGTCCTCGATCCTTACTACCTCTCCCGATGCTAGATAAGCCATGAATTGCTTAAGAAACTTTTCACTACCACTGATGCGGGCCCAGGTGTCTTTACTATAACTTTTAAATTCAGCTAAGCGGGGAACATCGTTTCCGGCATTGGCCTTAAATTTGACATCATACCTACAATTGGTACACAGATCAATGCCCTCCGGAAGTTCCTCGAACTTCATATCTATATTTTCGATTTTCTCAGGTGAATACCTTTCTGGATTTTTCCTGAAAGCCTCAAGCGTATGCTGGGTACCTTCACGCATGTGTGGATTGCTACTTTCAGTACCTTGTTTAAGTTTATCCCACAGCGGTTTATTGTTTTTGAAATTATAACCGACTTCTACATAATTTTCTATCATTTCATCTAGTGTACGACCCGCAAACACCGCTACTCCACCCGTACAGTTGACACAGGGGACATCTTTGTGGAAGCCTATAAAGGACTCTAATCCATCTCTTCCGCCAATGGCTTCTAGTTTATTAGAATTACTCGGAGTTAGATATTCTGATATCTTTTTTAGGGTAGATATATCTCTTGCAAATTGCGTTGTTCCTGAATTATTAGGTATTTTTCTAACAATCATTTCCCAGGCATCGATAGCATTGATATCCTTTGCTAAGAGGTCAACCATTTCTGGTTTTGAAAGAAGATCGTCTAGCAATAAGGCCTTCGCATTATCTGTCAGTAAAGAGACCTTAGCTAAAAAATTCGGATTACTATTTATAATCGATCTATTATCACCACTATTCAGCAAGGTTCTGATTTTAGTATCAGAAGACTTAAAGGCAAGCGACAACTGCTCATCAATTGATTTGACAGAGTAAACCGAGAGATTGTTTATTGATTCTTTTGTAATCTTGGTCGTTTGCCTAACCCCAGCACCAGTTGCAAATGGAACTATACTTGAAGCACTATATATGGCAGTTTCAAAAGTATATCCTCTATAAAGACTGTATGATGCTCCGCTAATATCAAATAATACATCTAGGCCAATAAATGATGTTAAGAAGCCCCCTAGATCAATGAGATTGAGAATAACATCAACCGGTTCTTTTAATGCACTGTTTTCAATAGCCGCATTCACCATTCGGGCATAAGAAGACATTCCTCTATATGTCCTAAGAATGAAATTATTTACGATCTCATCATGGTACGATTCGATGTACTTTTCAAAAACGGGTATGGGCAATTCAATCTGAGCATAATCAGCCTGCTTTCTGTCAACTTTAAGCAGTTCAAAAAAATCATTGGCGAATTTCTCATATTCAGTCTTGGTCCTTGAAACCATTTGTGGACTGTACAGAGAATATTGAGTATTTGTCTGGGACAAAGAACTGGCTAGGCCCCAATATTTATCAGCTATCTCAATTCTATTATCAACAAAAAACCGGATATCATATATTTTACCATAACCAATTACCTCTTTGGTGCTGCTTATTCTTTGATAGTCCAGGTTACCTCTTATGCCTAAGGTATAAGAGTGAATTATGTATGGTTTAGGTATTTGTGAGTAAAATCTTTCAAAGAACTCCAAAACATCGGGTACTTGCCGCGAATCACCCTTATTAAGGCCAGAATAACCTACAAAGACGTCTGCAACAGGCTTAACGCCAAGTGCCCCCGTAGTTGAGACTCCAGGCGTCTCGCTTACTACAAACGGCATCACTACGAGTGTGTAATTTTGAGAATTGAAGCCGGGGGTAGTATTACTTACTTCTGCTGAAAACGTATCCCATTCACTTAGGTCTAAGAAATAATTTACTCGACCGGAGATAATGAATATTTTCTTTGAATTATTATTGATCTTATTATATGATTGCAAACGTTCGTCAATCAGTTGCTTTGATTCCAAGTCGACAATGTTGTCATCCAGCGCAATTGTAGATTGAGCATTTAAGAGAAGCTTAAGTTTTTCCTGAAATCTTTTAACATCTTTAGTGTACTCCGCATCTCGCAGCGACTTGGTAGCTTGGATTTTTACTGATAGCTCAGTACTGGAAAGGGGAACAAATCGAGACTTACATGTAAAACAAACTTCTCGTAAAAATTCACCCTCTGCATTATACAAATTTTTATCACCCCTATGTGTGAACCAATCTTTATTGGTCACGGATTCTTTTTTGAATGAATCTCCAGTTGTTTGAGCAAGTATAATATCGACTGGAAGCTTATCAAAAGAATCAATGGCACCTGGAAAGGTGGCATAACCCGCATTTTTTTCACTGGTTTTGTAGTACCCTAAAAATGTTGAAGAGCGATAATCAGAAAAAAATGTAATCCCATCTTTAAGCCTGTAGCCATAGATAGGGTAGGTCGGGAAAATATCATTTGTGAACCCAGCACTGGAACTCCTCAGAATGGCAACTTCCTCGGGGTCGTTAACTAGGATGGGCTTGCCCGCTGGGCTCAGGAATAAGCACTTCGTGCATGGAATTTGATTTTTCGGCACCCATGTTACGTTCAAAATGTTATCACCCTGGCCACTTATTTCAAGATAATCCCATACATTTTTTTCTTGATTTTGCCCTCCGCTTACCCTACGGTTGCTGGATCCAAACATCATATTTTGAATGCTACCTGGGATGTTCACGACCGAGATCGTCACAAATTTTGTATTGGGAGGTAAACCTTTCGGGCGGGCAGCATTGGAGCGCTGTAAATACGCCTGCGTACTTACATCCAGACTGTAGTTGATAAAGACGTATGTATTCTTTTTCCGGGCCGAGTCTTCGAGGGCCTTTATGAAGGTGGTCGAACTGCTTAGGGGCAGTTGCTTATTGACATAAACAAATTTGGTTGCAACAAATTGCTCATTGGAGCTGGTGGCCTCCGCAATAAGAGGCTTTTCGTCTTCTACAGGTGGTGCCCCCGTTAACTGCTCTAGGTTTTGGTTGATGTAGTCTACAATAATATCGCGGGCCACATCTTCCTGGCCCTTGCTGTCTTTGCCGGTGATGAGACTGGCAATGAGCTGACCACTATTTTTCAATAAGTTATCCAGCAACGTATTGATGCGATTCTGATCTTTCACAATCAAATCGGCTACTGCCTCAATATTGAGGTTGCGCCTGATGTTGGTGCGGATGCGCTTGCGTTTTTTGATTTCCTTCAGCGTGGCCACGCGGGCAAGACTCCCATCGCGAAAAGCGGATGTGTCAGAAAGTGTGATGGGCTCAACGAACATGGGTGTGAGCGTGGCCCCGGTGCTCTCCATGGGAAAATTATCGCGCTCAACGCTTGCCAGGAGTTCACGTATGGCTGCTGCGTTGGCCACGGAGTCTTTGCGCAAAGTGGCCAGGTCTTCACTGGCTTGTTTTTTCTTTTTCGAAAGAGCTTCAACAATCAGGCGTTTCAGCAGGCTGCTCAAGTCAAGGTTAAACTCCTTCACTTTCACCAGAATACCAATTTCAAAAGTGCCGGATTTCAAGGTGATGCGCTCCATGCCCACCGTGCCGACCGGCACGCGCACCGTATTGCCTGTGCCCACTACACCCGTCCAGGTGAGGGGCCCAGAGAGAAGGTAGTTGTTTCTATCAACGGCTTGTATCGTAATGGCCTCGGCTGTTCGTTGCCAGGTTTCAATGGTTTGGTTGTTGATGTAGAGTTCATCATTAAAACGCACGGCTATGTTGGGAGCAAACGTGTTTCCGATCGCAGTCTCCAGGGCGGTTAATCCGGCAAAGAGGGCTGCATTCACATCGGCCTTCGCTTGTCGTGGCTGTGTGTACGTCTTGCCAAGCAGTGAAGCATTCAGCGTACTGTTTACATTAGTCACGGGCGTGCGCAGCTTCTCTTCATTTGTTTTGAAAAGCAGCGATACGGTGTAGCTCTGGGCCGAAGCATCTGGCCGGAACCACACTTCGATGGTAATGAAGGGCGGATTCATTACGCTGTATTGCGCGAGCGAGACTTCGTTGAGTTTCTTTAAGATCCATTCTTCGCCCGCCAGCATTCCCTGTGGATATACATTCACAAATGTGTTCTGCCGGAACTGGCCCAAACGCTGGCGCAGCTCCGGATTGAACACCAAGGCTTGAGCGATGTCCGCGGCTTGGGCGTATTCTTGAAGGTCAACTTTATCCGTCAGGTCTACGCTGGAGTACATGGTGAAGACGGAGACCCAATGCAATATTTTCTTGAGCGTATTTTTGTCCACCACGGTGTCAGCCTCTGTCACACGAAGGGGCGGGGCCGCCTGGGCAGTGGCAGCCGTGAAGGCCAGCAGCAGGATGAGGATATACTTTTTCATCCGTTATATTTCTTTTTTGAACCCTGCATCAAAGTCAACGGAAAACAACCCAAGCAGGCGCACATATCCCTTTAGTTTGCCCTCCAACGTACTGGGCTTTGGCTCAAACGTAAGCAGCAGGTCACCCTGTGCGTAGATTTTCAGCAGACTAAAACTCTTCCACTTGCTAAAAGGTAAAGTGCTCTTGTAATTCACTACGATATCGGCCCACAGATCGGCCCAAATACCTGCTCGCAGTAGCGCGAAGTTTGGATTGTATCGTACGGCCACCACTACACCAAAAGCTAAGCCGGCATCCACGCCTACATTTACTTCAAATAAGAAAAGCCATATAGTTGGAGTTTTGGCATTTACGGAGTACTGCACGCCAAGACCCAACT